>NZ_JAUBQQ010000001.1:277047-339967 GCF_036701335.1 Microcoleus sp. Pol12B5
CGCTTGCCACCGAGAGCGCAGCCACCTGGGACACCCCCAGAACCCTTGCCGCCTACAGCGCAGCCACCTGGGACGCCCCCAGAACCCTTGCCACCGAGAGCGCAGCCACCTGGGACACCCCCAGAACCCTTGCCGCCTACAGCGCAGCCACCTGGGACGCCACAGGCGGGGAGAGACCCGATTGAAATCGTTGTCACTGCAACACGAACCGCAGAAAGAGTGACAAACGTGCCGCGCTCTATAACGGTGATAGACTCAGAAGAACTTCAGCAGCAGGTAGGGCAATCGAGAAATATCGGGGAAGCTCTGGCAAATCAGGTTCCCGGTTTCGCGCCCCCGACTCAAACTACTGCCACTTATGGACAAACTTTGCGGGGGCGCGACGTTTCCGTTCTGATTGACGGCGTGCCACAAACGACTAATCTTCAATCTTTTGGCAGAGAATTTAGAAACATCGATCCCAGCGCGATCGAACGCATTGAAGTAGTGCGGGGGTCTACCGCAATCTACGGCGCTCAGGCTACAGGTGGCGTGGTTAATATTATTACTCGTCGGCCAACTGAGGAAAGGCTAACTGCTGTTACTGAAGTGGGCGTCGGTAGCGGTTTAACAAACACGGATGATGCTCTAAGCTTTAACGCTCAGCAGACGGTTTCTGGCCGAAGTGGCAATTTCGATTTCACCGGCACTGTCTCGCTCTCTAGAAGTGGAGCTTTTTACGATGCCAAAGGCGATCGCATTCCCTATTTTGAACTCGGCGGAGATAGCAGCACCCTCTTCAACGTGATGGGCAAAGTCGGGGTAGATTTGGATACCGAACAGCGGCTGCAACTAACTGTCAATCACTATCGGGAAACCCAAGATCCCAATGTGATTCCAGACCCTAGTGTTGACGACCAGGAAGGACGGCAAAAAGCCCGCGCCATCCGAACCGGAGATTTGGATATTGACGGGGAAACACCGGGAAATAGAAGTACACAGCTCAACCTCAGTTACACCAACCAAAACCTTTTTGGCAGCAGCCTTCAAAGTCAAATTTACTATCGAACGAATTCCAATGTAAGTGTTCCCTCTGATTTTCGCACGTCCGATTTCTTTGGCCCGTTTGTCGGCGTTGCTCGTTCGCGAGCCGAAAACGAACAAATAGGAGGAAGGCTTGCGGTCACCACTCCTTTATCCAGTGCCGAAAATCTTCGATTAACTTGGGGTTCTGACTATATTACTGAAGATAGCAAACAGCGTTTCGACCTGTACGACCCAGAGAGAGTTGACGCAAGTGGTGGCAGGGTTTACCGGAAGATTTCCGAGCGTCCTTTCGTTCCTCCTTACACTTATGACAGCCTTGGCTTTTTCGGTCAATTGGAATGGAATATTGACGATATCGTCATTTTAAGTGGCGGGATACGTCACGAACGCGTCGGGTTAAACGTCAATGATTATACCACTTTTAACGATCGCCAGATCGAAGGAGGCGATCGCAAATTTAACGCCACCCTATTTAATACAGGGGCTGTCTATAAACTTAATGACAACTTCAACATATTTGGCAACTTTTCTCAAGGTTTCTCAGTTCCAGATTTCGGCCGCATTCTCCGCCAACCCCCCGACGATTTTGTGGGAATTGAATCTTCGTTAGAAGTAACTCAACCGCAAAAAGTCAACAACTACGAAATTGGCATTCGAGGAGGGTGGCAATCCGTGCAAATGTCGCTTGCCGCTTTTTACAATACCTCCGATCTAGGAATCAGTTTTCAACCAGTTGGCAACACAGGTCGCCTGGAACTAATCCGCGCCCCAGAACGCATTTACGGCTTAGAAGGAACTGTGGATTGGCAACCTGCACGAGCATGGTCGATCGGCGGGACTGCTACCTATCTTCATGGCGAATATGAGGAGGACAACCGTTACATCGCCCTCGATAGCAGCAGAATTCCACCGCTCAAGCTAACAGCTTATCTCCAAAACGAAACTTTGCAGGGATGGAACAATCGGTTACAGTTATTATATTCTGGAAATCGCGATCAAGCCTTCAAAGACGGCTCGGATGGCGGCCCGATTAGCAGCTATCTCACATTGGATTACATCAGCACAATTCAACTAGGAAAAGGGCTGCTACAAATCAAAGTCGAGAATTTATTGAATAATCAATATTTTCCCGTGATCTCCCAATACTTAGCTGGATTTGGATCGGACAGCGGTAATTATGCAGGCAGAGGTTTAACTCTCAGTGTTAATTACCGCCTTAACTGGTAATTACAGCAGATTGAAGGTTTATGAGGTATTCAATTCCCCCGTAGGGACACGGAACTACCCATAGGTGTCAATTTAACGTCAAACCGACAGTCCGGCAGGGGTTTAAACCCCTGCCTCAAAGCTAAAGTCCTCTAAAAGAGGACTGAAGGACTCATACCAAATCCGGGTTCAAAACCCCTTTATTGCTGGAGAGGGGGAGAGTGGGAAAAAATAGCTCGCCAGTTCAAAAAGGGGGTGAGTAACCCGGATTTAGTATCATTAGTCCTCTTGAGAGGACTTTAGCTATTAGACAGGGGTTTCAACCCCTGGCGGACTCGCGGGCCCACTAACGGACTTGAATGAGAACAGTTAACGGCTTTGAGAAAAATCTAGAGATGAATTTCCGCAAACTCGCATTCAAATTGCATTTGTATTTGGGGTTGGTAGTAGGAATATTTCTAGCAGTAATTGCTTTAACGGGCAGCTTGCTGATTTTTAGTCCAGAAATCGAGCGGTTATTCAATCCCCAACTCCTGCAAGTAATTCCTCAAGCCGAACGGATACCGCTGGAAAAGGTCCTGCAAGTTGTCGAAAAAGCTTATCCGCAAAATCAGGCTCTTAGTATCTTGCTGCCGCGCTCGGCGAAGGAAGTTTGCCAAGTTTCGATGCTTTCAAAGAGTGAGGAAGTAGTTAACGTTTATGTCAATCCTTACAGTGGAGAAATTAAGGGTGCGCGCCTTGGGAAAGAAACTTTTACAGGTTTGGTTTTTACGTTACACGCAGAATTAGCGGGAGGAGAATTAGGTCATATTTTTGTAGGTATTTGCGGTCTAGTAATGCTAGGACTAACTTTTACTGGTTTGGTATTGTGGACGGGTTGGCGCAATTTGACTCGCGGATTTTCTATTAATTGGAAAGCTCACTGGCAGCGGACTGTCTTTGATTTACATAACGTTTCTGGCATTGTATCAGTCGCTTTTCTCATCCTCATTTCTGCTACAGGAACAGCGATAATTTTTTACGCGCCGGTTGAATCGGCTTTGTATTGGCTAACCAATGAAAAGCCACAGCCCGCCTTGAATTCTCATCCCCACTCTAGCAGTTCAAGGCAAAATCTTGACGAAATTTTACACCAACTTACTACCGTTTGGCCGGAAGCTAAAACCACTTTTATTTCTCTGCCTTTGACACCTGAAGCAAGTTTTAAAGTAAGGAAAAAATTTCCCAATGACCCGCACCCAAACGGGATTAGCACCATTTATCTCGACCAATACAGTGGCGAAATATTGCAGGCTGACAGTGTAAATTCAGCTTCTGTAGCAAATCGAATTCTCAACTCGCTTTATCCGCTACATATTGGCAGCTATGGCGGAATTTACTTGCGGCTGGCACACGCGATCGCAGGATTAGCAGCGTTTGTACTGTTTGTTACGGGTGTACTGATGTGGCGGCAGCGGCATTTGGTGAAATTTTACCGCAAGGAGGCGAGACAGCAATATGAAGAATTATCTCCACTGAGCCAGCAATGGCCTTGGTTTTAATGAGAGCGGCGTGCGGTTTGATTCGGGTGTGATTCTCCTGCTTAAAAACCCCTATCCTCTGAATTTTAAATCCTATCAATCGCTTATTTAATGCAAAAATTTATTCAACTCTGGCTCGGACAAACTGCTTCGATGATTGGCAGCGCTATGTCCGCGTTTGCGCTGACTATTTGGATTTGGGAATCCACCAGTCAAGCGACAGCTTTGGCTTTGTTGATGTTTTTTACTCAATTGCCACGCATCTTGCTTGCTCCGGTTGCTGGCATTCTCGTCGATCGCTGGAATCGAAAATTTTTGATGGCGATCGGTGATGCGGTTTCAGCTTTGTTAACGCTCACTATCCTATTACTTTATATCAGCCACAACCTGCAAATATGGCATATATATATAGCGGCTGCGATTAACGGAATTTTTGACCAAATTCAGCAGTTAGCTTACTCAGCAGCGATCGCCACAATGATGCCAGAAAAGCATTACAGCCGCGCTAGCAGTTTAAGTTTTTTGGCAAATTACGGGGCCAGTATTATTGCTCCGACGCTGGCGGGGATTCTCTATTCTGCAATTGGGCCCGGCGGGATTTTTACGATCAACCTGGCAACTTTTACAATCGCGATCGGCACGCTAGTATGTGTCAAAATACCACAGCCCGCGATCGCCTCCAATCCCCAGCCGACTCGCTTTCACCTATTGCAAGAACTCAGCTTCGGATTCCGCTACATAGTCGAGCGTCCCAGCCTGCTTGCCTTGCTGGTGTCCGTTTCGCTATTCTGGTTTGCTCACGACATCGGCGCGGCCCTCTACTCACCGATGATACTGGCACGCACCGGCAATAATGCCAGAATCTTAGGTACTATCCTTTCAGCCGCCGGCGCCGGCGGCGTTTTAGGAGCATCGATCGTCAGTATTTGGGGCGGGCCCAAACGCCGAATCCGGGGCTTTCTGCTAGGCATGGCAGGCGCGGGCTTGAGTAAAATAGTCTTTGCTTTCGGGCAGGCGCTTTCCATCTGGATTCCCGCTCAATTTTGTTCGTCTTTCAATTTCCCCATCCTCGGCAGTTCCAACGAGGCGATTTGGCTGGCGAAAGTCGCACCAGAAGTACAAGGGCGCGTTTTTGCTACCAGAGCAGTCATCATGCAATTGGCGTCTGTGATCGGTTTATTGATCGCAGGCCCACTTGCCGATCGCGTCTTTGAACCCGCCATGCAACCCGGAGGTTTTTTAGCAGCTATTTTTGGCCCAATTCTGGGGACAGGTGCCGGTACTGGCATGGCTTTGTTATACGCTATCTCCGCGCTGGGCTTACTGCTCGTAGCAGTCGGTGGGTATGCTTGCCGACTGCTGCGCGATGGGTAAAGGGGAAACGGAGAGAGGTCTTTTAATATCAATTCCGGTAGCATCAGAAGAGTAAAATCCAGTCAACACTCAACAATCACCCATGTTGCAACCGGACTCGATCTCATCCATCTGCGTTAATCTGTGTTTATCTGCCATCATCTGCGGTAAAAAAAAGAGAATGTGTTAACCGCAGATGACAAGGGATTGACGCTGATTCACGCAGATGTCGAGAAGAGAGATATCAATAATTCCGATGCTAACAGATTTGATATAACTTCTTCCTTCTTCCTTCTTCCTTCTCCTATAGTTTCTGTCGCGAACTCAGGTGAGCTTCAATTTCCGATCGCGATCGCCATACAGGGCGCAATTCCTTGCGAGCAAAGAGCTGCGACTGATCGCCGGCGTGGGGCGAACCAGGTTGACTGGCGTTGCCGTAACTGTTTAGCGCCATCGCTTTCACCGGATTCGAGAACTCAATCGCAGCGACAAAAGAATCGCCGGCAACCGCTTGAAAGCGATTGTCTTTCCCAGGAGCGAACCATACTGAGCGAAATACACCCAAATCACCGTCACCTCCATTTGCAGGCAGATTCGCCTCCCCAGGCAATCGGAAGACTTCCCCCCATGCCACATCTAACGTGCCATAAGTTACCTCAACTTTTACTGCTGTCGCTTCCAGCACCCGCACCGCCTCCGCAGGATTTGCCAACCCGTCTGGCGTCGTTAGCGGCGCATCTTCGCTCCAAGGTTTAGCGAATAACTTATCGTCATCCATCGCTTTTTTCCAAAAGGCAAACAGCACCGCACCGCGACTGCCAGCATCGACTTTGCGATCCCAAGTGGCGAGAACTTCCGCAGCGCGGCGCGCTTGAGCACTGCCTTGTCGTGCGACGGGAATTAAATCATCGAGGAGGCGATCGGCGAGTTCTACATGAGTGGAATGTTTGTATTGCATCAATTCATCGAAAGAGATTTTTTCATCTTCTAAGAGCATTTTTGCCGATCGCTGCGATCGCAAATCCATCGGGCCGCGCGGTGCCATGTAGGCGGGATAATTATTCGGTGCGATCGCGCTGGGAAACGTCGTTGTCCAAGGAGGATCGTTGGTATTTTGCAACCAACCGCTGGGCGGATCGACAACGCGCGGCAAATCCGCATAAGGATGATTTTTGCTCCACAAAGTCTCTGACGTATCGCCTGGGATTGTGTCTGACCAGTATTTAAAATCTCCGTTTTTGCGAATGGGGACTTGACCGTTAAACAAGTGCATGATATGCCCCTCTCGATCGGCATACATGACGGTAAACATGGGAATTTCTAAGCGCTTTAAAACAGCCTCAAATTCATTGAAATTCCGGGCTCGTGCCATATCCCACCACTGCTGAAGGGCTGCTGGTTTATCGAGTCCGACAACGCGCAGGGCGATCGCTTTGCCTTGTTTTTCTGTGAGAATCGGCCCGTGAACAGAACGCCGCACTACTAGAGATTCCGATCGCAAATTCCCATTCTTTTCTTTGACTTTTAAAACCTTCTCTTCCCTGTCAAAACTTCGGACTTCGCCATCGAAGCGATAGCCATCGTTAGCGAGGGGCAATTCATAGGCATCCCAGCCATCGTGAGTGTTGACAGTATGAGTCCATCCCAAATTGTCATTAAAGGCGATCGTTAATACAGGAAATCCGACGAGAGTCGCTCCGTAAGCGTTAATTTCTGGGGCAATCAGTTGCGCTTCGTACCATAAATATAAATCCGACCAAGGAAGGTGAGGATTTGCCAATAGCATCGCATTGCCGCTTTGAGAATGGGAAGGAGCGATCGCCCAACCATTAGAGCCTTTGGGGGTATCATTTTCAACGATATCTTCAACGCTATCTGGCTCGACTATAAAAGTAAAATTGATGACGCGCTGCGCGTGTGCCAATACATCTACCGGTTTGAGGGGCAATGCTACCTTTAATTCTTCGGTGAGCGCCTCTGGGTGTTCTTTTGCATAGGCATTCATTCCGCCAACAAAAGCATCGATATAGTTGCGAAAAATGGGAGTTTGTGATTCATACCACGCCTTGGCGCGATTAGGAATTCCCATAGTTTGGACCCAGCGATCGGATTCCAGATAATCTTCGCCCCAAAATTCGGCAGCTTGCCCGCGAGCTTGCCCGTAAAGACGCAAAATCAGATTACCGTGACTTTGCATCTGCGCCCACCCGAAAGCGTAGAAAAGGCTTTTACTATTCTCTCCATAAATATGTGGAATTCCATAGGTATCCCAAAGAATTTGAGTCCGGGTTTGAGGCGAGGACTGAACCCCATTATTTAGGAGCAAAACTAAAATAAAACTAATTAATAACGATACAATCCGCCGACCTTGTTTTTTTAGTTGTAGAAACACTGGAAATTAATTGGCTAGGGTGGGTTAAACTGAGACATTGCAGCCTTTTCAACAAGCTGCACGAACAAAACGCCGAGGATTTAAACTCCTTTTATGGAGAACAAGGAAGAAATTTATACCAAATCCATTGCCCAAAAACGTAACCTATCTACGTCTATCTGCGTCGATATGCAGTTAAAAAAAATAAGTCTTCTTCGAGCCATCCAGAAAATCAGAAAAAATACCCTGTGTAAATTGGATGTGAAATTAAAAGCCCTCCGCTACGCTCACCAACTTGAAAAGCGCTATCAAACGCCGGTGTGTCGGCTGTAAAGCGCATTAATGTTATTGGTGAGGAGGGGGGTAAACAAGTAGGGCGAGATAGGTTATAAGGTTATTTTTTAAGCTGCCCCTGTTGCCAAGTTCCCTCTACTTTCGTTCCATCTGCATATAGATAAGAACCTTGCCCGTGTTTCTGGCCGTTGAGGAATTCACCTTGATAGCGATCGCCATTGGCGTAAATGCAGGTACCTTTGCCGTTGAACTGACCATCGCTAAATTCTCCTTCGCAGCGATCGCCATTCTTAAAAACGTAAACTCCTTTCCTGCTCATCTTACCCTTGACAAAAGTGCCTTTATAGCTATCTCCATTGGCGAACTCGCGGACACCTTCACCACTAAATTCTCCATTGTCAAACGGCCCTTGATAACGTCCCCCTTCTTTAAAAGTAAACAACCCCTGACCTTGAATGTTGCCCTTCACAAACTCTCCTTCATAGCGGTTGCCGTTCGGATATTCGCGAACCCCTTTACCGTGAAACTGCCCTTCACTAAATTGCCCCTCATAACGACCTCCGCCCGCAAAGGTATAAATTCCCTGCCCGTGAGGTAGATTATTCAGCAACTCTCCTTCGTAGCGGTTATTATTAGCATATTGACAGACGCCTTTGCCGTTAAGTTTTCCTTCTTTAATATCTCCTTCGCATCGAGTGCCATTACTGAACGTAAAGGCCCCACGACCGCTGGGAGAACTATTTGTAAAAGAGCCTTCGTAACGAATGCCGTTAGTCGAGGTAAAAGTGCCTGTACCGTCGAACTCACCGTTTTTAAAAGTACCTTCGTAGCGGTTGCCGTTAGCAAATTCGCGGACACCTTGACCGTTGAATTCACCCAAGGCAAATTCTCCTTGGTATTTACCTTCTTCTTTAAAGGTATAGATGCCTTGGCCGTGAGGTTGGCCGTTGAGAAAAGAGCCTTCGTAGCGATCGCCGTTGGCATATTGACAGGTGCCGGGGCCGCTGAGTTTTCCCTCACTCAATTCTCCCTCGCAACGTCCGCCATCGGGTAAAGTAATTACTCCTGCCATTGCGCTGTGAGGGTTGGCAAACAACACAGCCATTCCCAAGTTGGAACCAAGTAAGAGAGCGAGTCCAACTCGCTGAAGTTTACTTAATATTGCTGACGACATTCCCAAATTCATAATTCACAAAAAATTCAACTTTTAACTTTGCTATTCCTTGGACGGTGCTATAGTATTCCCAGCCAAATTGCTAGAGTCTCAAAAAAATCCCTAGTCAGTGAGCCGGAAGATAATGACTATTCTTTCTCCTGGAATGCCACTCTCTGATGGGGCATATTTCCTTTCTTGTACTTGTTTCATCGCTGCGCGATTCAAGTCGTTGTATTTGCTAGGAGTCAATATCTTGATGTTGGATGTCTTACCGTTGGGGTCAATGTCACAAATGAGTTCCACTTGGCCTTGGCGCCCTTCTTCTCTGGCTGCGATCGGATATTCAGGTTTACCGCAGCCACTAATGCAAGTGGCCAGAGACCCGCCGGGAGGGCGCGAAGGACTCCCCCCTCTTTCTGGATTTGTCGGTTTTGGCACTGGCCCCGAACCGCTGCCAAATGGCTGTGACGAACCCCCGCCCCCATTTCCACCTCCACCGGGTGATGAGTTCGATGCACTTCCTGCTGGGCTACCAGAGGAGGGGAGGTTTCCTACATCTCCGATCGCATTTCCAGAATTGCCACCGCCTCCTGGCCTGGTGGCCGTGACTGGCGAGCCAGCCGCAGGCGATCTGGGCGATCGCCCCGAACCAGTCGCAAATGGATCTGAGGAAGGTATGTTGCCATTTTCGCTGGCACCGGATGGTGAGTTCGACGCACTTCCTCCGGGGCTATCAGGGGAGGAGGGGTTTGTGAGATCCCCGATCGCATTTCCAGAATTGCTACTGCCTCCTGGCCTAGTAGCTGTCACTGGCGAGCCGGCCGCGGGCGATCGCGCCAATGGCCCGGAAGAAGGATTTAATGGCTGTGAGGAAGGCTCCCCGCTACCCGCCGAAGCAGATGACGAGAGCGGGTTATTTTTTTCAGGGCTGTCGGAGGAGTTGGGATTTCCAGCATTTTTTGTAAAGTCTGGGAGACTCGCAGCACCCTTGGGGCGGGAGTCGCTAACGGGTGGTTCGCTTTTTGGAGGATCGGGCGAAGGGGTTTCGGGTTCCTGGGCGATCGGGGTTTTAGGAGTTTCTGGGGAATTGAAATCCTGTTGAGGTGCGGGGGAAGGCTCGATAGGAGTTGGTGGTGGTGTTACCGCTACGGGTGGCTCCTCTGGAATTGGTGGTGGAGTTACCGCTACCGGTGGCTCCTCTGGAATCGGCGGTGGCGTTGTGGCTACCGGCTGCTCCTCTGGAATCGGCGGTGGCGTTGTGGCTACCGGCTGCTCCTCTGGAATCGGTGGTGGCGTTGCGGCTACGGGTGACTCCTCTGGGGGAGTTGGCTCTGGTGGCAGTTCTGGTTTGAACGTCTCAGGTGGGGGAGATACCTTTTCTGGAATAACCTGCTCTGGCTGGGTTTCCTCTACTGTGGGCTCATCAAGCACAACAATTTCAATCGCATCCTCTTCAAATTCAGCAGGTTTGACCAAGTTGAGGCTCAACGGCAGCGCGACACCGTGCAGTAAGGCTGAGCCTAACAGACTGATCGCCAGAACTTTTTTGAGAGCTTCTTCTTGTTGTTGTCTTTGCGTCGCCGAAATATTTGAAAAACTCATGCCTTCTCACTCTCCTTTATGGATGGCAACATCCTCGCTGGCTCCCCGACATCACCCGAAACAAGCTACCAACTGCGGGTTGAGCTTGCTATCACTGATGAACCTACCCATCCTATAAGAAGACTGTCACCCTGTTCAAGACTCTTGCAATTAATTTTCATTATTTAATTTTGATATAGCGGCTAGAGGCTACCAATCAGCATTTTCTTTGAGGGCGTCTACTTGGCTCTTATGGGCGGTGTCAATGTTCTGATTCTGGTAGGGCAAGGCTGAAAAATGCCTTAAATGCAATACTTTAGCCCCTGATATACCAACAATTTTCCACATTCTCAAGCTTTTTATAAAAAATAATCAATAATTAAAATAAATTAAATTGGTATTTTTAATAGGTAATCATTATCTAAATGTGTGGCTCATGACTTGACAAAGCCTCAAGTTTGTGGAAACCTAGTTGAGAATCTTTTAAATTATTGAAGATTATTGTCAAGTCCTAATGCAAATATTTAGCAAAGAAGCACTGGCAGAACAATCTGTCGCGATCTCGGTCAGGATCACAGTAAGAGCATTTTGGGTACAGACGAAGATAGTCACATACAGGTAGTGCGATCGCGCTTGCGATCGCGCTTGCGATCGCGCTTGCGATCGCGATTGAGTGAAAAAATTCGCTGCATCAATCACTTGTGCCGACTTGACGTAGAAACTCTACCAGCCTTCGATCGGGCTAATTGCAGCATTAGGCAGCTTGCGATCATTCAACAGAGCTAGCGAGAGTACAAATCAATGGATGCTTTCATTTACATTTTTCGCGCCGCAGGCATTGTTGCTTGGCCGCTATTGGCCTCCTCAATCGCAGCAGTCGCGCTGATCATAGAGCGTCTTGCCTTTTGGTTTAGGGTAAATCGGCGGCAGCGGCGAGTCGTGCGGGATGTGCTACAGCTTTACAGTCAAAACCCCGATTCCGCCATCAAAAAGTTACAAGTAAACGGCGATTTGCCCTTAGCCCGAATTTTTTTAGAAGCATTAGAATTAGACTCGCCCAACATCGAAGAATTTCGTTTGGCCTTAGAGAGTGCCGCTCAGGCAGAAATCCCCATCCTGAAGCGATTCAATACAATATTTGACACCATTATCAGCCTTTCCCCACTATTTGGGTTGCTCGGAACCGTTTTGGGGTTAATTACCACCTTTGCCTCCCTCAAACTGGGGAATGCCACGGGTACCAATGCCACAGGTGTTACTTCTGGGATTAGCGAAGCCCTCGTTTCTACGGCAATAGGGTTAGTTGTGGCAATCTTTACACTCTTATTTGCCAATATGTTTCGCGGGTTTTACTTACAGCAGATTGCTTTTATTCAGGAAGCTGGAGGTCAGCTAGAGTTAATGTACCGTCACCGCTACGAAAAACTACCAAGAGAATCTAACTATGCGCCTACCCGATGAACCTGATAGTATTCCCCAGATTAACATCGTGCCAATGATTGATGTGGTCTTCGCCATATTAACGTTTTTAATTGTTTCCTCTCTGTCTTTATCCAAATCCGAGGGTTTGCCCGTAAATTTACCGAAAGCATCAACGTCTCAGGTTCAGGACTCGCCTGCTAAAATTACCGTCACGATTGATGCTCAGGGAAAATTAATGGTTGATAAAAAGTTAGTCAACTTAGACCAGATTGAGAGTACGGTGCGACAGGTGATGGGTTCAAATCAGAACTCCTTAATTGTGTTGAATGCGGATAAAAGCGTCAATCACGGAAATGTTGTGGAAGTTATGGATCGATTACGCCGAATTAAAGGAGCTAAGTTAGGGATTGCTACCGCAAAGTAGAGAGATCCTATAATTACTAATTTTTAATTTCCCCACACCCTTAAACAGGAATTACCCCGTGAAAATTTACTAAAAAAGCCTGTAAATCTGGTTAAAAGGTAGTCTTGAATAGTCTGTATGATTCAGGAGTTTATTTGATAAAACAGTTAAAAATTAAAGTCCTTACTGCCAACAAACAGCAAGGACTTTAATTATTTATTCCTGAGTTTTAAGGACAAAGATCCTTACTACACACGTTAAATACTTGCCATCACTTCACGCGCTGCAGCCAAAGTTCGATCGATATCTTCCTCAGTATGAGCCAAAGAAGTAAATCCCGCCTCAAACTGCGAAGGAGCAAGATAAATTCCGTGCTCTAACATTCCCCGGTGAAAGCGGCTAAACTTCGTCAAATCCGACTTCTTAGCATCCTCGTAATTGTGAACCGGGCCAGCCGCAAAAAACAAGCCAAACATCCCGCTAATTTGCCCGCCCCAAACCGCGTGTCCGGCTTCCTTAGCAATTTTTAGCAATCCGTCAGACAGTTTTTTAGTAATCTTATCCAACTGTTCGTAAGTGCCGGGTTTTTGCAGCAATTCCAAAGTCTTAATCCCAGCAGTCATCGCCAAAGGATTTCCCGAAAGCGTACCCGCTTGATACATCGGGCCAGCAGGAGCCACCATCCCCATAATATCCCGCCTTCCCCCGTAAGCTCCCACCGGCAAACCGCCACCGATAACTTTACCCAAAGTAGTCAAATCCGGGGTGACACCGAATCTTTCCTGAGCTCCGCCGTAGGCGATGCGGAAACCAGTCATTACTTCATCAAAAACTAACAAAGCACCGTTATCTTTAGTAATTTCCCGCAAACCTTCGAGAAAACCTGCATCCGGGGTAATAAAACCGGCATTCCCCACCACTGGTTCGAGAATTACGCCTGCTATCTCGCCGGGATTTTCGGCAAATAAAGCTTTGACTGCTTCTAAGTCATTGTAGGGAGCGTTGAGGGTATTGGCAGTAGTGGATTTCGGCACGCCCGGAGAGTCGGGAAGGCCCAGAGTTGCGACGCCGGAACCGGCTTTTACCAAGAACATATCGGCGTGTCCGTGATAGCAGCCTTCAAATTTAATCAGTTTATCGCGTCCGGTGAAAGCTCGCATCAGCCGCAAAACGGCCATACAGGCTTCGGTGCCGGAGTTGACAAATCGCACCATTTCAATGCTGGGAACGGCATCGATGACCATTTCGGCGAGTACGTTTTCCAACAGCGATGGTGCGCCGAAACTCGTACCTTTTTCTAAAGATTCGTGCAAGGCTTTGATGACTTCCGGGTGGGCGTGGCCGCAGATGGCTGGACCCCAAGTGCCTACATAGTCAATGTATTGGTTTTCGTCCACATCCCAAATGTAGGCTCCTTTTACCCTGTCAAAGACGATGGGCTGTCCGCCTACGGATTTGAAGGCGCGGACGGGGGAACTGACGCCACCTGGCATCAACTTCTGGGCTGCAGCGAAAATTTCTTCTGATTTGGTCGTTTTCAAGGTTGTGGAAACCAATGTTTTCTCCTTAGTGAACGTCTGTTGTTGGTAGAATAATTTTATAGCCAGTTCAACATAAAGGTTAGGTCGATTCAAGGAAACTATTCTAGTAGATTTTAGGGTACAAACCAATTAGTAGCAATACTAGCTGGGGTTTTTTAGGCTTTGTCGCACTAGCACCGTGAAGCGAAGCTATCCCGTAGGGAATCGCCCTAAAATGTAATTTTTTGTAAAATAGTTCTTGACAATTTAGCCATCAGTTGCTCAATCTTATCTCTTGCTCTGCCTCATCTGCGTTCTCTGCGGTTAATAAAAAAACAATCTCCGACAGGAAAGCGTTAATCTATCTTACCAAGTTGAAATAAAATTATGTCTACTACTGATTTATCAAGTTTGAGCCGATCGATCCCAATTGAAAAGATTCGTTACGACGATCGCGGTTTAGTGCCTGCGATCGTCCAAGATTATTTGGACGGTACGGTGTTAATGATGGCCTGGATGAATCGGGAGTCCCTGCAAAAAACGCTCTCTACCGGGCAAACTTGGTTCTGGAGTCGATCACGCGCCGAATTTTGGAACAAAGGGGCGACTTCGGGACACGTTCAAAATGTCAAAGGGCTGCGTTACGACTGCGATAGCGATGCTTTACTAATCACTGTCGAACAAGTCGGAGATATTGCTTGTCACACGGGAGAAAGAAGTTGTTTTCACCAAGTTGATGGGGAAATTTCACCGCCGCCAGGGGATATGTTATCTCAATTATTTGCGGTAATTTGCGATCGGCGCGACAATCCTAACGAAAGTTCTTATACTTGCAAATTGTTCGAGGGCGGCGACAACAAGATTCTCAAGAAAATTGGCGAAGAGTCGGCGGAAGTTGTGATGGCTTGCAAAGATGACGACAAAGAGGGGATTGCTGGGGAAGTTGCGGATTTATTTTATCACGCTTTGGTTGCTTTGGCTCACCATCAAGTTGATTTAAGAGAAGTTTACCGCAAATTGGGCGATCGACGAAAATAAATTAGTTAGTTGACGGTTAACTGTTGACTGTTGACTGTTAATGCTAACAACAATCTTGGACGCACGTGGGATCACAAACCCGGTTTCTCCGAAAAATCGTGGTATCGAACCGAGAGATATTGACGCAGAAACCGGGTTTTTTTGTCTTAGTCCTAAACGAACAACTGAATATTAGATTCTACTTTTCAACATTCGATCGAGCTTTTGCAAAATAACCACAGCCGCAATCACACTAAAAGCCAAACCCAACCAAAAATTATCCGCCGCCCATTTACCCCTATCCAAAGCCAAACCGCCCAGCGGCGGCCCGATTAAATAGCCGATCGCCCAACACTGAGAACTAACGGCCAAATACACGCCCCGCAAAGACTCCGGCGCTAAATCCACCACTAAAGCCGAAGCAAAAGGCGTATAAGCAACAGTCGCCACAGACAAAAAGCTCAAGCCTAAAACAGCTAAAAATAGATTGCCAGTGGCAGCCATTCCCGTCAAGCCGATCGCGATAAATCCCATTCCCCACAGCAGCGCAGAAATCATCAAAGCTTTCGGGTTGGAAAACCGCCTCAAAGCTTTAACAATCGGCAGTTGCAAAGCCACAGTTAAAAACGTGCTAAAAGCAAACAAAACGGTAATTGTACCTGTTGAAAAGCCTTTCCCCGATGTCCCCACCGCGACAAACTTGCTAAAGTACAGCGGCATTGTGGTTTGGATTTGGGAAATATATAAGGTGAACAGAGTATTTACTAAAGCATAAACTAGAAGGCTGCGATCGCTCAGCGCCACTATCCAGCCATTTTTTAGACTTTTTTTGCCTATATCGGCTGAATTAGCTGGTTTGTAGGTTTCGCCGATCGCGATCGCCACCACCGCAAACAACACTAAAAACGAGATACCATCAATAATAAAGAGCGATCGATAATTACCCGTTACCTCAATCAACAAACCGCCCAAAATAATCCCAACTTGCAAACCCAAATTATCCGCCAGTCGTGTCAAAGCAAAAGCTTCCTGTCGCTGTTCGCCCTCGGTTAAATCCGCCACCATCGTCTCGGTTGGAGGCCAATACAAACCCACGCCAAAACCCATCAGTAAATTTCCCGCAATTAAGCCGGGGAAATCATTAGTCCCCGCCAGTATAAAAGAAGCGGCAGCCGAAATAATTGTCGCCAGCAATAAAGTTCGCCGCCTTCCCCAAAATTTGGAATCGCAAAAAGAACCGCCCAAAATTCTGCCGAATATTCCTGAAACTGAACCGCTACCCAAACCAATCCCAACAGCAGTAGCAGATAAACCCACGCGATCGACAAAAAATATCGGCGCGTAAAATAAAGTAAAACCGGTGCCGCTTTGGGAGAGGAATCTGCCGGCGGCAAGAATCCAGACTTGAGGGGGGAGGCGGGGCAACCAAGAGGATAATTGAAATTTAGGCATATACAGTTAAATTAGGAGTTATTTCTGGACGCAGAAACCTGGTTTTTTATAAAAAATACGTTACGGTGTTTAATCAGAGTCAAAAACAGGTGTCTTTGCTCGCAGTGCATAAGTCCTGTGAGTAATTATTAATTTATTCCGTACTTTTTCCGAATTAGTATTAGTTAACCGAGGTGAGGACAAACATAAGTGAGCTTAACAATTCTTCAGCGTCTGTTACAGAAAAGTTACCATTAATTTAAAAATACTTAACACGATTTGATAAAAAAGTTAGTTAAACTCTAGAAAAGGCAGAAGAAAATTTTAGAGGGTCTAATTATATGACAGCTATTACAACATCAAAAGTGGAATCAATCAAACCGCGCTGGCAAGCAATTGTCATGGTTGCCCTAATTTTCTGGCTCAGCGTTAGCCTGATTTTGGATCTAGTAATCATGCCCAGTCTCTACGTATCTGGCATGACGACATCTGCCGAGTTTGCAACTGCCGGGAATTTAATGTTCTGGGGATTCAACCGCGTTGAGTTAATCTGTGCGGGCCTGGTGGCAACGGGTTTGATGGTTTTGAGCAATTTAGTTGGTGACTTCGGCAAGCGCAGCCGCACAGCAATCTTATTATCATTGGTACTTCTGGCGATCGCCCTGATTGACACCTACGCCCTAACACCTCAAATGAGCGCCTTGGGAATGCAGCTAAATCTGTTCGATTCCGCAGCAGAAGTACCCGCTGGGATGAATCTACTGCACCAAGGCTATTTTGCATTGGAAGCCCTGAAGTTGGCTGTCGCCGGTACGCTGCTGGGCTGGTGCTACCAAAACCAAGTTTAATCGACACAAGACTCAGAGGTTGAGTTGAGAAAAACTCAACATTTAGCAGCAGGCATGAATTCACGCCCGCTGCTAATTTTTTTTAAATTTTAAGGCGATCGTAAACACCGGATTTGATATTCATCGGCGTTAATCTGTGTTGCATCTGCCCTCATCTGCGGTTAAAAAAAGAGAATTTCTTGGGCCGCAGATGACAAGGGATTGACGCTGATTCACGCAGATGAAAAGAATAGAGAGATGAATAATCTCCGATGCTAACAGATTTGATCTAACTATACTTTCAAGTTTCCTGAACCCGCGCAAAAACGGATACTTGCGAACAACTCCTCCCGTGGAGAAAGCAAAATTTTAGACTCTTGTTCAAACTCCCAGATTCATCTGTAGAATAAATCTAAAATCTAAAATCTAAAATCTAAAATCGACTGAGGACACGCCTTACTCGGATGCTTCCGGTAAATCTGCTTTTGGCCACAGCAAGCGCAAGCCCATTACCGCAAATCCGATCGCTGCGAGTCCCTTTACCAGTCGTTCCGGCAACACCTCTGCCGTGCTGAAGCCAATGCCCACACCGATTAAACTCGCCAGCAGCAGGGCCGACGCGGTGCCGAAAAATACAGCCCGCGGCGAGTTACAACTACTGCCCAGGGCGATCGCAGCTAATTGACTTTTGTCTCCCAATTCTGACAAAAACACTGTAATAAAACTGATGCCCAAAAGTTGCCAGTCCATGTTTTTTTAGTTCTTAGTTAGCTATTGTAGAAATCTAGGACTTACCGACAAGGCAGACAATTAACCCAGCACTTCCCACAGCAGAACCGCCGAAATCGTCAGTAAAATCACTCCGGCTGCTCTCTCCAAAGTTCTCGGAGCAATCCGACTAGCCAGCCACCTTCCCAGCAACACCCCCAGCAAACTGGTTGCTATCAAAGCCGAACCCGCACCCACAAACACGATCCAAGGATTTCGAGATTCAGCCGTCATCAGCAAAATCGCGAGCTGAGTTTTGTCTCCAATTTCAGCTAAAAAAATAGTTGCAAAAGTCGAAGCAAAAATTGCCCAGTGCTTGGGCTTCAGTTTGTTTTGTTCCTGACAAATATCGGGATTGATAGTCCCTGAGAGTTCAGCGGGCTCCGGGGTTAAAGCAGCACAAATCTCAGTAACCTCTTTTATTTGTAGTTGTACCTGTTGTGGCAAATCATAATTGAGGTTTACTGAGTCAGAAGCAGACAAGCTTGGCGGAACAGAATCAAGTTTCACGGGCAATGAGTGCTAAACGCTATTTATTTTTGACTTGTACTTTTGATTCTAACTTTCTCGGTGCCTGCTTTTACCAAACCAGGGTCATCTTTTTCCCAGGAGATTTCAGCAACTCATTCCTGGAACCACTCACCGCGCCCAAAAAGGGATACAAGCCCCCAGATTTATCTGTCGAGTCAATCTCAAATCTCAAATCTCAAATCTAAAATTGACTGACTGACTTGCTTCATGTGCCGTAAGTTCGATCGCCCGCATCTCCCAAACCAGGTACAATAAAGCCCTGTTCGTTGACTATTTCGTCGATCGTTGCGGTGTAAATCATCAAACTGGGGTACTCTGCACTCAGCCTCTTCAAAGCCGGAGGAGCAGCCACCACAGAGATAATCCGAATCAAGCTCGGATCAATTCCCCGCTTCGTCAATTCCTGCATTGTCGCTATAATCGTCCCGCCAGTCGCCAGCATCGGCTCGCTAATTATCACCCGCGTTTGCGGGATAAACTGCGCCGGCAATTTGTTCAAATAACAAGTCGGTTGCAGCGTCTCCTCATTTCTTGCCATGCCGAGGTGGTAAACCGACGCCAGCGGCACAACCGTCTGAATTCCGTCGAGCAGTGCCAAACCTGCCCGCAAAATCGGTACCACAACTAACGGAGCTTCCGGGTTGATAAAAGTTGCCGGACATTCGCCCAAAGGAGTCTGCACCGTTGTTTCCACTGTCGGCAGCCATTCTCGAATCGCCTCGTAAGCCAGCCACCTTCCCAATTCTGTCATTGCAGAACGAAAAAGTACCGATGGGGTAGCGGCGTCGCGGGCAACAGCCAGCCAGTGTTTAATTAACGGATGCGGGGGAACGTAAACGCGCAGTTGCAGGGACATTAGGAAATTGGGGAGATTGCTAGGTTTGAGGGATTTTATGCGGTGCGATCGATCTTCTTCGAGGGCTTCGACAACCGGCGATCGATCGCTCTGTGCAACTTATCACATCCTTGAGGGCGCATACAAGCCAGAGATTGAGTTAGAACCCATTCGCCGATCGACCTCCATCACCTTATTGAAATATTTTTCCAATAGTATTGACATTAATTAGCAACAAGGATATAGTGATTTTTAGTGTTCTCCTCTCAAAGGATCGGCAGACGGGGGCAGTCGGCAATGGTAGACTGTTCCCGCATTTTTTTTGGAAGCTGGGGCATTGAGCGTTGGGCATCGGCCAAACAGGGCATCGGCCAAACACGGCATCGGGCATTGCCGAACTTCGGTCTTCTTGACATCCGTTACATCCGCTACATAATCCGTTGCCGAACTTCTTGCTTCGGGAGCGATCGACTGTAAAATCATAGAAATATTAAGATTTTTAACCGAATGTCAGCTCCTACCCAATCCCAGTTATTTTCTCCGAACTCCCGCCCAACAGAGCAAGAGTTTGATGTAATTGTCATCGGTTCCGGCATTGGTGGACTGGTGACAGCCACCCAGCTAGCCGCTAAGAAAGCCAAAGTTTTAGTGCTCGAAAGCTATACAATTCCGGGGGGGAGCGCTGGATATTTCGATCGAGAAGGCTACAGATTCGATGTCGGCGCCTCCATGATTTTTGGTTTCGGACAGCGTGGCACCACCAACCTCCTCACCCGCGCCCTGAAAGCAGTCAACGTCACCTTAGAAACGATTCCCGACCCCGTACAGCTTCACTATCACTTACCCAGCGGCTTGGAACTTGAAGTTCCCCAAGCTTATGACAAATACTTGCAAGAATTAACAGACAGGTTCCCTCACGAACGCGAAGGAATCCACAAATTTTACGGCGAATGCTGGAACGTCTTCAACTGCCTCAACGGCATGGAATTGCTATCTCTAGAAGAACCTGGATATCTCGTTCGAGTCTTTTTTCAGAATCCTTTAGCCTGTTTGGGATTAGTAAAATATCTGCCTCAAAATACTGGCGACATTGCGCGGCGCTACATAAAAGACCCTACTTTGCTGAAGTTCATCGACATGGAATGCTACTACTGGTCTGTAGTACCTGCCGACTTGACCCCGATGATTAATGCCGGAATGGTATTTTCCGACAGACATTATGGTGGCATAAATTATCCTAAAGGCGGAGTCGGTCAAATCGCCCAAAAGTTAGTAGAAGGATTAGAAAAATGCGGCGGGAAAATTCAATACAAAGCTAAGGCTAAAAAAATTATCACAGAAAACGGCCGCGCTGTCGGAGTCGAGCTAGCAACCGGCGAAGTTTACCGGGCAAAGCGCATAGTTTCTAACGCCACGCGGTGGGATACTTTTGAGAAATTGCTCTCGGCAGAAGAGATGCCCGCTAGCGAAAAGAAATGGCAGCAGCGCTATCAAAAAGCCCCCAGTTTCTTGAGTTTGCATTTGGGAGTCGAAGCAAGCGTAATCCCTGCGGGTAGTGCCTGCCACCACATTTTGTTAGAAGATTGGGATAAAATGGAAGCGCCGGAGGGAACAGTTTTAGTGTCAATTCCGACCGTACTCGACCCGGATTTAGCTCCCGCAGGATATCACATCGTTCACGCTTTTACTTCGAGTTGGATGGAAGAGTGGGAAGGACTTTCGCAGCAGGAATATGAGGATAAAAAAGAAGAGGCTGCAGGGAGAATTATTGAAAGATTAGAAAAGATTTTTCCCGGTTTAGATGCCGGTTTGGATTATATGGAAGTTGGGACAGCGCGTTCTCACCGCCGCTTTTTGGGGCGCGAAGATGGAACTTACGGGCCGATTCCGCGACAGAAGCTAATGGGTTTGCTGGGAATGCCGTTTAATCGAACTTCTATGCCTGGTTTATATTGTGTGGGTGACAGTACGTTTCCCGGACAGGGTTTAAATGCGGTGGCGTTTTCTGGGTTTGCTTGCGCGCACCGAATAGCGGTTGATTTGGGTTTTTAGTGGTAATGGTAGGGTGCGTCAGATTGTTCGCTTGAAATACGACATAAAATGTGAGGCTCCGGGGCAGCCTACAAAAATACTAAAAACCCGGTTTCTGGGGAGAAACCGGGTTTTTAACCTCAAAATTGGTGTTTTCCATTCTTTTAACGAGTTTACTGGTCGTAGCTGCCGCCGACGCCGATTTGGGTATTGTAGATTTTTGCATCAGTGATGGTCATATCTTCCATTGATGCGCCGGATACGTCAGCGGTGTTAATGATGGCTGCGGTCAGATTTGCCCGATCGAGATCTGCGTCATTTAAACTGGCATTAGTCAGGAAAACTGCGGTTAAGTTAGCACCCGTCAAGTTAGCACCCGTCAAGTCAGCACCTTCGAGGTTTGCCTGAGATAGGTTTGCTCCTTGCAAATTTGCTTCTCTCAAATCAGCACCAATTAAATGAGCTCCCGTTAAATCTGCTCCCGACAAGTCGCACTTAAAACATTGCCTGGTTGACAATAACTGTTCGACGTGAACGGGATTTTCAGCGCGAGCCGGGCCTGCCAACACTAGGGGAGCAATTAAAAAAGTAGCGGCTAATAGATTGCGTTTCATAATCTCTTTTCCTCACAGACTCTGTATTCAAGTTCTTGTCTTGATATCTACAATTGTACCATGGTTGTTTTCGCAAGTTGCGATCTAATTCACACATTGGCTGTGATATCGATTGCCCTCAACAACGCATACATGGTCTCGACCAGCTTGCAAAACTTTATTTCGCAAAACTTAACACTGCCGAACTTAATACAGTGCCTTTTTGTAGTAACCTTTTCTAGGTTAGCTAATACAGCAAACAGATGCGTCTTTCTGAAGAGGGAGATGATTCGCAATGCTATGGATGATTTTAGCCGATAATCTTATCGCAAAAAGTTCACAACAAATACATTATTTTTAATAAATGTGTCACGGGATAGAAAATTTAACTTAAAATAAAGATAAGCTTCTAACTTTATAGGTAGAAGAAAAGCAGTCACTGGCCCGATCCCCAGCGCAAGCTCTGCTGCATTTTTAACAATAAATTTTAATTAGGTCTCACCAGCGCCGTAAAAATCCACCTAGTGCTTGGAAATCAGCACTTTTTTGGAATGTCGCAGAGTCCACGCGATCGCAAAACTCAATTAAATATGCTCAAAAACGATTCATCCAAGTATCTGCCAACCTTAGCTCAAGTAATTGACCGCTACCCCTTGACAGTTGCGCCCGATACCCCACTAGCAGAAGTAATTACCCTGATGGGCCAACGGCGCGGAACTTGCTCTCTAAATGCAGACATTCCACCAACCGATATCTATCAGCCACTAACAGAAATCGTAAATCCGCCCACCTCAAGTGCATTCAGAGACGCGACAGGTATCTGCGTCTTTGTCGTGGAAAAATCCCTCTTAAAATTATCCTCGCACTCTGATCCACATTCTCAATTGCAAGGAATCTTCACAGAAAGGGATCTTGTCGATTTGATTGCCTCGGGCAAAAACTTAAAAGGTGTCACCATCGCACAAGTGATGAGGCAGCCGACAGCAACTCTGACAAAATCCGAGACTCAAGACATTTTCAGCGCCCTAATTCTGCTGGGGCAACGAAGAATTAAGCATTTGCCAATATTGGATAGTGAAGGTCAACTATTAGGAGTAATTACGCCGGAAAGCATTCGCCAAGCCATGCTCAAACCGGCAAATATCTTAAAAATGCGGCGCGTGAAAGAAGTAATGACCGCACAAGTCATTCAAGCGCCTCGCTCCGCGTCAGTTAGGAGTTTAGCCGAGTTGATGGCGCAGCACCGCGTTAGCTGCGTAGTAATTACGGAATCAACAGAATTATCGAGGGATTTACCGTTCCCAATTCCAGTAGGTATAGTCACAGAACGGGATATTGTCGAATTTCAAGCTTTAGATATAGATTTGTCGCAAACGATCGCCCAAACTGTGATGAGTACCCCCTTATTTAGCCTCAAGCAAGAAGACTCGCTGTGGGTAGCTCATCAGGAAATGCACCAGCGTTTAGTCCGTAGGTTGGTAGTAACGGGGGAACAGGGAGAACTCCTGGGAATAGTTACTCAAACCAACATACTGCGCGTACTTGACCCGATGGAAATGTCCGGGGCGATCGATGTTCTGCACGATTCAGTGACAGAAAGAACTAGGGAATTGCAACAAGCGATCGCCTCCCTCAGCTTGACTAACGCCAGACTAGAAAGCGAAATTGCTATCCGCGTTAGGGCCGAGGCCAGACTCCACCTTTTAGAATCTGCTGTAGTGAACGCTAACGACGCAATCGTGATTATGGATGCCGGAGACAGCAATATCTCCGACCCCACCATCATCTATGCCAACGAAGCTTTTACCCAAATGACGGGCTACCTACCCGAAGAAATCATTGGACAAACCCCCAGTTGCTTGCGCGGCCCTGAAAGCGACCCCACCCAAGTCGCTAAAATTCGCCGTGCTTTTTCTCGCCGAGAACCCCTACGCCTGGAATTGATTAACTACCGCAAAGACGGTTCAACTTATTGGGTGGAACTCAACAGTGTACCCATTGCCGATACCTCCGGGAACGTTACCAACTGGGTGTCGGTGCAGCGAGATATTACCGATCGCAAGCGCATGGAACAAGCATTTTTTGAAGAAAAAGAACTCGCTCAGGTAACACTACAATCGATCGGCGATGCCGTCATTACTACTGACGCCGACGGCTGCATTTCCACCCTGAATCCAGTTGCCGAAACACTCACGGGTTGGTCTACATTGGAAGCTAAAGGTTTGCCCCTCGCCAGGGTGCTGAGAATAGTTGACGAAACTACCAGGCTGCCGATCGAAAATATCGCCGAAATCGCTTTGTCCGAAGGTCGGATTGTTGACCAAGGGCGCAACAATTTGCTGATTGCCCACAACAACAGCGAATTTGCGATCGACCACTGCGTCGCCCCCATCCACGCTAGCAGTGGCGAAATTGTCGGCGCCGTCGTTGTGTTCCGAGATGTCACACAAGTGCGAACTCAAGCGCGGCAACTCACCTGGCAGGCAACTCATGATCCCCTGACGCAATTAGTCAACCGCCGGGAATTTGAGTATCAGCTAGAGCACGCCCTACACGGCGCTCAAGGTTACGGGCAAGAACACGTGATGCTTTACCTGGATCTCGATCGCTTCAAAATAGTTAACGACACCTGCGGTCATGCTGCTGGGGACGAACTGCTGCGCCAAGTCAGCCAGCTATTTAAAAGCAATATCCGCAAAACCGATATTTTGGCGCGTTTGGGTGGCGATGAATTTGCCGTACTCCTGTACCACTGTCCCGTCGAACGAGGATTGAATGTTGCAGAATCACTGCTGCGAAGCATTCAGCGATTCCGCTTTGCGTGGCAGGATAAAACTTTTTCGATCGGCGTCAGTATCGGTTTGGTAGCAATCAATCCCAAAGCAGCCTCGACATCTGCGATTTTGAGTGCGGTCGATATGGCTTGCTACGCTGCTAAAAATAAAGGTCGCAACCGGGTACAGGTTTATCAAGCCGGCGATCAAGAATTAATCAAACAGCATGGCGAAACCGAGTGGGTGGTGCAAATTCATCAAGCTTTAGAAGAGAATCGCTTTTGCTTGTACTCTCAGCCGATCGTACCTTTGCTCAACTCTCCAACCACCGGAACCCACTGCGAAATCCTCCTGCGCCTCCAGTTGGAAACTGGTGAGTTGGTGTCGCCGATGGCGTTTATTCCGGCAGCCGAACGCTACAACTTGATGCACGCGATCGACCGCTGGGTAATTAGCACTTTATTTAGCCATTTATCTAAAATTTTCACGGCCAATTTATTAGTCCAAAACCCTGGGGTAGACAGCGATAAAATAGTTACCTTCCCTGCTTGCTCTCTTTCTGAGCTGCAATCGTCATTTGGCAAATATCCCAACCTTTATTCCATCAACCTTTCTGGGGACAGCCTCAACGAAGAAAAGTTTATCGAGTTTATTCAGGAGCAGTTTTCTATCCATCAAATACCGCCGCAAATAATTTGTTTTGAAATTACCGAAACCGTTGCCATTGGTAATCTCAGCAAGGCAGCCAGCTTGATTTGGCAACTCAAAGAACTAGGCTGCCAGTTTGCTTTGGACGACTTCGGCAGCGGGATGTCTTCCTTTGCTTACCTAAAAAGCTTGCCGGTTGATTATCTCAAAATAGACGGCAATTTTATTAAGCATATTGTAGACAATCCTATTGATGTCGCAATGGTGGAAGCTATTACCAAAATCGCTCACGTCATGGGAATTAAAACTATTGCCGAGTATGTTGAAAATCAAACGATTATGGATAAACTCAATGAACTTGGGGTAGATTACGCTCAAGGTTATCATTTGGGCAAGCCTCAACCTTGTAACTTCACATCTCCTATTTTAGAGGAATTTTTGGGGGAGTTTCCTGTTAATTCTTTGGCTTTTGAGGCTAAGCTGGCTTGTTGAATAAGGAAGTTCGGCAACGAGCAAGCAATGGGATTTAACGGATTTAAGGGAGGGATGTTGAGGGAACAAGGAAAAGGGAGATGTTAAGTTGTGATCTCAATTCCCCATTCCCTCTTTTCCATTACCCATTACCTTCTACAATTGTTTCCGCTGCTTCAATGTACTGACTGTCTAACAGAAAAGCACCTTTGTCAAAGCGAATTCCCCAATAATTGCCGGGACGCCGATCGATCACAACGCCTTCAGCGCCGATCGCAATTAAATTCGCTGGCCGCAGCATCGGCATCGGTTCGGCAGTTTTAACATAAGGCGGCATCGCCACAACTCGGACTTTTTGACCGACTGTAAATTCTTTTTCCATGAATTTTATTTCCTAAAAAAACACAGCGATAAAGGAATTTTGACAAGAAATGTTTCTGTTTAATTGATTGATTGATTGATTAGGGATGGATAATAAAATGGGTGATTCTGAAGCATGAGCAAGGGAATTACGGCAAAATTAGTGATATTTTAGGCTGCCATTTTCGTTATATTCAAGTTCATGATATTTTCCCCCTAACCCTAAGTCATGAAGACATCGTTGGTAGTTTTTGGCTCCCATATCGAAAGGCTTAGTCCTGTTCAATCTGGCCCATTCCGCTATCCTTAGCTGGTTAGTTACCCCTGAAGCATCGGCTACGGTTTTGACAATCCAATCAAACATTTTTTTTCCTCTAAGCTGTATCTCACTCTACCTCTCTATATTAGCTATATATTCACCTATGGCAATTAAACATTTTTTTCCTCTAAGCTGTCTCTCACCCCTAACTCGGACGATCGCCCGTAACACCCATGACCGATCGCGCTACAATTGTCAATCGGGATGAAAATGGCTGATTAGGAAAGTAGAGGAGTAGGTGTTATGGCTACAAGTCGTCGCATTGAGCGTGTAGCTTCAATGATTAAACGGGAAGTCAGCCTGATGTTGCTGAATGGAATCAAGGACGACCGGGTAGGTGCCGGTATGGTTAGCGTTACCGACGTAATTGTTTCTGGAGACCTTCAGCATACAAAAATTTTTGTCAGCATCTACGGTACTGATGAGGCGAAGGCTGAAACTATGGAAGGTTTGAAATCTGCTACTAGCTACGTCCGCAACCAGTTGGGCCAACGATTGCAACTGCGCCGGACGCCGGAGGTGATTTTTCTGGAAGACCGTTCTTTGGAACGGGGCGATAAAATGTTGATACTGCTGAATCAGCTTTCTGCCGATCGCAAACCGGGTATGTTTGATGACGAAGAATTGGCCGATGGCAATGAAAATGATGATGATGATTTAGAAGCAGACGAGGATTAGGTCTGAAGGTAGTCAACAGCCCAAAGTCAACAGTCAACAGTCAACAGTCAACAAACAATTCCTAATTTCCCATGATTGACAATCTTTCCTTACCCGAACTGGTGGCCCAGATGTTCGTGGTGCGCGCTTCTGGCTGCTTGTTCGACCACCAAATTCGCTATCCCGAATGGGAACCAACTGCTAGCAAACTCCGCTATTATCTGGAAAAGTTGGGCGTCGGCGGTGTGATTTTGGTCGGGGGAAGTGCTGCGGAGTTGGCAGTTCGATCGCACCAATTGCAGTCTTGGGCTAAGTTTCCGCTACTGCTGGCTGCTGATATTGAAGAAGGTGTCGGCCAGCGGTTCGCGGGGGCGACTTGGTTCGGGCCGCCGATGGCAATTGCCGAAGTGGCGCGGCACGATGCAGGTAAAGCCGATCGATATGCTGAACAAATGGGCGCTGTCACTGCGATCGAAGCTAGGGCGATCGGTCTAAATTGGATTCTCGCACCCGTGGTTGATGTTAACAACAATCCCGACAATCCTGTGATTAACGTCCGCGCTTTTGGCGAAACACCGGAAATTGTCGGGAAATTAGCCGCTGCTTTTATTCGAGGTGCAGGTGAGCACCCGGTTTTGACTACAGCTAAGCATTTTCCCGGTCACGGCGACACGGCGGTTGATTCTCACTTGGAATTGCCGGTTTTGCCACATTCCCCAGCGAGATTAGCCCAGGTTGAATTGCCTCCTTTTGTCGAGGCGATGGCTGCTGGGGTCGATGCTGTGATGAGTGCTCACTTGCTGATTCCGGCTTGGGATGCGGAGTTTCCTGCTACTCTTTCTCGCAAGATTTTGATCGGGAAGCTGCGAGAAGAGTTGGGATTTGAAGGTTTAATTGTGACGGATGCTTTGGTGATGGGTGCGATCGCCAATAAGTACGGCGCTAATGAAGCTGCTGTTTTGGCTGCTGAGGCTGGTGCTGATGTTTTGCTGATGCCGCTTGACCCGGAAGCGGCGATTCTCGCGGTCTGCGAAGCTGTCACTCAAGGGCGGATTTCACTATCACAAATTAAGGAATCTGTCAAGCGCATTTGGAAAGCGAAAATAAAGGTGGGTATGTTGATTTCTGACCCCCCCCAACCCCCCCTTGCTAAGGGGGGGAGCAAGAATTTACAATCCCTGGAGTTGATCGACTTAAGTTTGCTGGCAAATCCAGAGGCAAGGGCAACTGCTGCCGATATTTTGCGAGATTCTTTGAAATTTGGCGGCAATCTACCTTTGCAGGTTGCAAAACCCCCAGAAAACCAGCTTTTGCGGAATTTGATTGTTGTAGATGATGTTTTGGGGTGCGAGTTTTTGGGCAACCACACTCCTGCCATCGCCCTTCCCGAACAGTTTGGTTACGAATTGCAACTGATTGACGATCGCACAGGGGCGATCGCTGATAATACAGGTGCAGAGCATTTTTCTCCGACACTGCTGCAAATTTTCATTCGCGGCAATTGCTTCCGAGGCAGTGCTGGTTTGACCGAAGCAGCTCAAGATTGGTTTAAGAAATTATTAAAAACGGGAGAACTGCAAGCTGTGTTAATTTACGGCAGTCCCTACGTTTTAGAGCAATTTTTGCCACACTTGCCTCCGAGTATTCCTTATGTATTTTGTTATGGGCAAATGCCGGCAGCGCAATCTCTCGTTCTAGAGGTGCTATTCGGCATTGACGGGACTGGTAATGCTTGAGTTGCCGGACTCCTAAATCTTTCCTTTGGTGTTTCCGTCAGGACTTAAATTCATCAACCCGGTTTCTCGCAAGAAATGTTGCCTTTGGTGGCAAAGCATCCAGAAACCGGGAATCCGATGCGGGTTCCTAAGTTCTGAATTGAACTTTCCAGCAGATCCGCTTCCTAGTCAGGAAAATGTGCTGTTTATCAATATCCTAAGACAGATCCCATCACTTACTAATGATTCGTATAATTTATTTTTATTTACGGCAGTGAATTGTATAGCTGGATACGGACAAAATTTAACTTCCATATTCGTAAGTTTGGACTATATTATTACCAGGGCCATAAAATTTTTTAGTAAAACATTGAGGGCGCATTATGATTCACTCCACTATTCCCCAAATCCAATACTCTTTAGATGTGATCCAAGATGAAGCGCGTCACCTTGTCCACGAGGGCGTACTGAGCCGCCAACAGCCTATATACACGCTTTGCCAATTCATTCCGCCCCGGGAATGGGCTTGTGTAGAGTGCGAATTAGAAAAATGCGACTTCTTGCTGCGCGATCGCATTGCCGACCTGATAGGTTCTGAAAAATGGGACAATGACTAAATTTTGGTTCTCTTAAATTAAGTTGGCAAGTAAACTCCGGCTGTGTTAAAGACTCTTGATTCTTTAATACTGGGAATTTTCAGCGCGCAAATTTTCCAACTCGGCCCTCAGCGCTGCCATCTGTGCAGTTAATTCTTGAATCTCTAGCTTTACGTTAGGCTGTACAACCGAATCGGGAGGAGCATCAGTCGCTGCATCTGATTGCTTGGGCGAGACAGATTCACTGTCTGCATTCTCCCGATCGCCCGGTTGAGAGAAAATAGTATCTACAAAATTCCGGGCTTCTCGCTCTGTCATTTCTCCTTTTTCCAGCAGCTCATCGGCTAGCTGGCCAAAATCTGACTTCAGTTTGTCAAGATTTTCTTCTCGCTTCAGAGGATCTTGCAATGTCTCAATTAAAAAGGAAGTTGCACCTAAAGTTAGGTGAAATCCTGTTTGCAGCATTTGAGGCAGGTTGTCGGGATTCATCTAAAAATGCCGCTAGAACGTTTTTCTGAGTTTTTGGTTCGCTAGTTGCTCCCAAGTCGGGGCGTAAAGCCGCTTCTTAGCCCGAAGATGCTGGCGTTGTGGGTCGCGATCGCCCCGATTCAGGAAATATCAGCTTTTGGGGGGACGTTTTACCGTTGTGCCAATACTAATCGTACCATTACTGCGTAAATTAATAAATGTCAAGTGTAAACTTTTGTAACTACGAATCGAGACTTTCCAACAGGAAGGCTCAGTCTATTTTAGATTTTAGATTTTAGATTTTAGATTGAACAGGACTTAGGCACTGCGACTAAAAAACCCGGTGGCTGATTACCCGTGCGTAAATCCTGTTCAAGCCCATTAAGGATACAGCGCCTCACCGGTGGAGGGGTCAAATATAAATATTCGATCGAAGTCAAGCTGTACCGTCAGCCGATCACCCGATCGCAAGCGAACACTCGCAGGTACTTGCAACTGTACAGTAGTTTCAGCGCTCACCGAAGGCAAACTCGCCCTAATTAAAGTTTCTCGCCCCAGAGGTTCCACTACTTTTACCTCTACATCGAGGGGGACTTTTTCTAAAGCCCAAACATCGGTTTTCAAATCATCATCTTCTACTGTTTGTGGCGTAAAGATTTCTATATTTTCTGGACGGATGCCCAAATCAAACCCTTGTCCTTCTCTCGCCTGCAATTTTTTCTGAATCGAGGGCGGACAGGCTAAAGCTTGATCTCCTATTTGAAAGGATTCGTTAGTATAAATGGCCGGCAAAATGTTCATGGCGGGATTGCCTAAAAATGTGGCAACCATGCGGTTAGCTGGTTTCGCATAAATGCTTTGCGGGTCTCCAATTTGTTGAATTTTTCCCCCATTTAAGACTACAATCTTATCAGCTAAAGTCATCGCTTCTACTTGGTCGTGGGTGACGTAAACGGTGGTAATTCCCAGCCGTTGATGCAGTTGTTTGAGTTCTGCTCTAGTGTCGTCTCGCAGTTGAGCATCGAGGTTAGAAAGCGGTTCATCTAAAAGAAATACTTTCGGTTCGCGGGCGATCGCCCTGCCGAGTGCTACCCGCTGCTGCTGACCCCCTGATAGCTGTTTGGGCTTACGCTTGAGAAGGTGGTCGATCGAGAGCGATCGGGCTACTGTTTCGACTCGTTCTTGAATTTTAGTCGGGTCAACATTCCGCATCCGCAATCCAAATGCCAAGTTTTCTGCGACAGTCATGTGCGGATAAAGCGCGTAATTTTGAAACACCATTGCTACATCCCGCTGTCTCGCCGGAATGTTGTTAACTAAATTATCTCCGATGTAAAGATTGCCGGAAGTGGCGGTTTCTAAACCTGCAATTGTCCGCATGATTGTCGATTTCCCGCAGCCGGAGGGCCCGACTAATACCCAAAATTCCCCGTCCGGGATTTTGAAGCTGATGTTTTCGATCGCGGTGACGTTTTGGTAGCGTCGGGTAATATTTTCTAAGCGAACATTTGCCATTTTTTAAGTGTAATTGGTAATTGATAATTAGTGCTTTTTACCTTCAGCCTTCAGGGTTCAGAAAACTGTTCTAATTCTAAAACTGTGCGGTCTAATTCTTCAACTATAGGCGTTAACTCAGCTTGGCGGAATGCTTCTACTAAAGAACGATAATACCAGAGAGAACCGTCTTTGCCACCTTTGAAGCGTTCCCAAACAGTATCTCCTAATTGACGGGAATCTTTCAGGATAGATCGAGCATTATAAAGTTTATCAGCAGCCGAGACTAATCTCACCGAGGCAGAAGCTGTAGAAATGCGATCGATATAAGCTTGTTTTCGCTGTCGCCAAGGGGGTTTCGGCGTCTCGTCACTGTCGGTACAGCCGTCTACAATAGCTGTGACAGTATCCCCAAAGCGGCGGCGGATGGCTTCGCGGGTGGTGGCGCCGCCTTGATCTTCGATCGCATCGTGAAGCAAAGCTGCGATCGCCTCATCTTCATTTGCCCCATATTCTAAAGCTATACTAGCAGTGCCCAACAAATGGGCAATGTAGGGAACGCCGGAACCTTTGCGAACTTGGGTAGCGTGCAATTCGGCAGCATAGGTGAGGGCTTCAGAAAAACGGTTTGAGAGAATCATGAAAGTCACCTTTCTGAATTGCTATGATATATAAATTGTAGGGCTAAGTTGAAAAGACAAAATCTACCAAGTTCACTAAAATCGTCACGATGCGATCGAGAGCGAGCGCTTGTAAAGTTATAATCGTTAAACAGAGGTTTCGAGCATGACAGCTACTATAATTATACCAAAAAATGCCGACCAAAACTCAGAGCCAGAATTACCGAAAAATTTAGAAAACACAGCAGAAATTCCGCCAGAATTTGAGCAAGAAAAAGTCATATCTCTCGCAGAGTTTTTAGTCCACCCTCCCGATAGAATGGAATGGGTTGACGGCAACTTAGTGGATAAAACAGGAATGACATTTAAGCACAGTCTAGCTCAATCTAAATTAGCCCGTTACTGGGGAAATTACAAAGAGTCCAGCGGACAGGGAGGAGAAGTTCTCACCGAAATACTTTGCCGCACTAGCAAGCAGGGTCGCCGTCCCGATGTTGCTTACATTACTCCTGAACTTCTGCCACAATCAGGCAATTTTACAGCATTTTCCCAAAGTTTTCCTTTGATAGCGGAAGTTGCTTCCCCGGAAGATAGCGGCGAAGAGTTATTTGCCAAAGCTCAGGAATATTTGGAATCGGGATGTTTAGAAGTTTGGTTGCTGTTTCCTGAAGCGAGATTAATATTTGTGAATGCAGGGCAACGTTGGCGGTTGTTTAATGCGGATGAAGTTGTTAACACTCAAAGTGTGCTTGCAGGTTTTAGCGTAGCTGTGAGTGAATTGTTGGCTTGAGGAATTTGTTAAAATAATTTATTAAAATCATAAAAAGAGAAAGTCACGGTGAGAAACTTTAACTTAAGACAGGGTTTAATGAGAATGTGGGAACGCTCAAATCGAGTTTAAGCTCGACCTACAGGTAACTTTGAAGTATTGATACAATTAACATCTGATTAGGGGACTGCGGCATAGACTGAAAAGGGCTGAACCTAAAGGGTAAGCAGATTGATCCCACGACTAAAAGCCCAGGGCTTTCTTTGGGATTTTCTGTAAACGGTAGTCTTCTATGGGAATTGGGTTGAGAGATTGTTGGTGGAGTCCGATCGCCTTTAAATTTGAGCCAGAACGATCGCCCGATTTACTAAAAAACCCTTGGCTAACAGATCGCCCGCTGATCACAACCTCCGGTCAACTCCACCACTCAACGGAACATCAACCAACTCAGCGATTGTTTCACTTCCGTGAACAATAGAAAACCACTTGCAACTTGCTAATGGGACTGCTGGTTGGAGGTACGACATTAATTGTTAGCATCGGTGTCTAGCCAGGAATTTAAGCGCCTTGAAAGCTTTACCAAGGTGGATTGAATATCAAGCTAGCAATTCCTCAAAGTCTATTTTATAGAGAAGCTACTACCATGTCTCTGCCAAACTCATCCCTGAATCTATTTAAACTTAAGCGCAAACTTTCCCTGCGATCGCTCTTGATTGTCCCGTTTGTACTACAAATCTTTGCAGCAGTTGGATTAACGGGATATATTTCTCTGAGAAATGGACAGAAGGCAGTCAATGATGTTGCCAGTCAGTTACGACAAGAGATGAGCTATCGCCTCAACCTGCAAGTTCTAAACTATTTAGAAAAACCTTATATTGCCGGACAAGTGATCGTAGTTGCGGCCCAAGAGGGTCAGCTTGATTTAACAGATTTCACCAAACTGGAACGAACTTTATGGCAGTTAGTCAGCCAAAATACCCTCGAAGACGTGCAAATTGGTTTAGAGGATGGCACGAATATTGCTCTAGATACAACAATCAATGACGGCATCGTTTCTCGCCTCAGTGACAAAGCGCGTCTACCTCAACGCCGATTCTACAAACTTGATAATCAAGGTCAACGAATCGCACTGCTCAAAACTCAGGCAGAGTTTGACCCTCGGACTCGACCCTGGTATCAAGTTGTACAGAAAGCTGGAAAATCAGCCTGGACATCTGTGCCCTACGTCAGCAGTTCATATAAATCGGCTACGCTGGCTCTATCCCAGCCGATTTACAATCGCGATGGAACGTTACTAGGGGTGCAAAAAAGCACCTTTCGGCTGGACAAGATCCATCGTTTTCTGAGCGAGTTGAAGGTGGGTCAAACGGGACAAACGTTTATCGTAGATCGATCGGGCAATCTGATTGCCAGTTCAACGATCAGTCAGCCTTACATTATGGATCTTAAAAAAGAGGAGTTGCAACAAATTCCTGCCGTCAAGTCTGAAAGTTCTGTAATTCGTGCCACAGCGCAAGCTATCCTCGCTCAATTTGGCAAGTTCAACGCTATGGCACAGAATCAACAGCTTGATTTTATGCTGGCAAACCAACGGCAGTTCGTGCAGGTTTCCGCCATTCGAGACGAACGAGGTATCGATTGGTTCAGCGTCGTTGTAGTGCCTGAATCAGATTTCATGGCACAAATCAATGCCAATACTCGCACCACAATTTTGCTGTGTCTAGGGGCTTTGGTGGTGACGACTATACTGGGTCTTTTTACTTCGCGTTGGATTACCAAACCGATTTTGCAGCTACAAAAAGCCAGTCAGGCAATTAGTTCGGGACAGTTGGATCAAACACTTCAGGTGCAAGGTATTAGTGAATTAGAATCGCTGGCAGATTCCTTTAATCAGATGGCGGGTCAACTCAAAACCTCCTTTATCGAACTGGAAAGCCGGGTTGAGGAACGCACCGCAGAACTGCAAGAAGCAAAACTGGTAGCTGATGGCGCGAACCAAGCAAAAAGCGAATTCCTCGCCAACATGAGCCACGAACTCCGCACTCCCCTCAACGGTATTTTGGGCTATGCTCAAATCCTCAACCGCAGCAGCGCATTGCCAGTGAAAGAACGTCATGGGGTAGAAATCATTCACCAGTGTGGTTCTCATTTGCTGACGCTGATTAACGATGTGTTGGACTTGTCCAAAATTGAAGCCGGTAAATTAGAACTCGCACCTCAAGCGATTCACTTTCCCTCATTCATCCAAGGTGTCGCTGAAATTTGCCGCATTCGTGCCGACCAAAAAAACATTGACTTCGTTTACGATCCCGATCCACATTTGCCTGAAGGGATTTTTGCCGATGAAAAACGGCTACGTCAGGTGTTACTCAACTTGGTGGGAAATGCAATTAAATTCACCGACAAAGGTTCTGTCACGCTTAAGGTTGCCGTAGTTGAGAATCCTCTCAATCCATCCACTCGCTCTTTCAAATTTCAAGTTGAGGATACGGGTGTAGGAATTGCGCCCGATGATTTGGATAAAATTTTTCAGGCTTTTGAACAAGTGGGCGATCGCCAGCGCCAAGCCGAGGGCACGGGTTTAGGACTGGCGATCAGCCAAAGAATTGTCCAACTTATGAACGGACAAATCCAAGTTAAAAGCCAACCCGGAGTCGGTAGTGAGTTCTTTTTTGAGGTGGAACTGGCGATCGCCACCGATTGGGTACAGCAAAACTCCTTCACAACAGGAAAACAAATTATTGGTTACGAAGGACAACGACACAGCATACTTGTAGTAGACGATCGTTGGGAAAACCGAGCCGTTCTCGTCAACTTGTTAGAGCCACTAGGATTCCAAGTTAGTGAGGCCGAAAATGGGCAAGCAGGATTGGAAAAAATACGACAGTCTCAACCGGACTTAGTGATTACAGACTTAGCAATGCCAGTCATGGATGGCTTTGAGCTGGTCAAACAAATTCGCAGTGCAAAGGATTTGCCCCACCCGAAGATCATTGTCTCTTCTGCATCAGTTGCACAAGCCTATCAACAGATGAGTTTAGATGCAGGGGGAAATGATTTCCTGGCAAAGCCAGTGGAAGTCAGTGAATTATTTAACCTCTTAGCCACTCATTTGGAATTAAAATGGAAATATGAAATGACAGGCTCCAACGAGTCTGAACCATCCACTCCAACCACTGCATTAGAGAACCCAGAAGGGATGATTATTCCTTCTGCGGTAGACTTAAAAAAGTTACTAGAATTGGCACAACAAGGCAACTTAAAACGGCTACGATCGCACACAGAGCATATTGCTCAATCTAACCCTCGCTACGCTAATTTTGCCTCAGAAATTCTTCAGTTGGCCAAGCAATTTAAAGCCGAAGAGATTGAAGAGTTGCTACAACAACATCTCACAGAGAAGAAAGCCGATGTCTAGTCCTGAATTAATTCTGGTGGTGGATGATACCCCTGCAAACTTAGAAGTAGTTTGTGAAACTTTAAGTGATGCGGGGTACGAAGTAGCAACCGCAATCAATGGCGATCGCGCTCTTAAGCGAGTCCAAGCTTATCCTCCGGATTTGATCTTACTCGATGTTCAAATGCCAGGAATTGACGGCTTTGAAACCTGCCAACGTCTGAAGGCAGATCCTAAAACCGCAAGTATTCCCATCATTTTTATGACCGCCCTCTCCGATGCCGATAGTAAGGTGAAAGGATTTGTCCTGGGTGCTGTGGACTACATCACCAAACCCTTTCAAGAACAGGAGGTGCTAGCACGGGTAAAAACTCATTTGCAGCTACGGCAGTTAACTAAAAATCTCGAACAGCGTGTAGCTGAGAAAACCGCTGATTTAGAAGCAGCACTCACACAACTGCAACAGTCTCAAATTCAGTTAGTCCACACCGAAAAAATGTCTGCTTTGGGCAATTTAGTGGCGGGTGTCGCGCACGAAATTAATAACCCGCTTGGCTTTATTGCTGGCAATCTGAAACCCGCTCAGGACTGTATAAAAGACCTATTTAAAGTTATCGATCTCTACCAAAAAGAACTCCCTTATCCAAGTGCAACGCTACAGGAATTCCTGGAGGAAATAGACTTGGAATATTTACAAGAGGATTTACCAAAGTTAATTGATTCGATGCAAGAAGGAGTCGATCGCATTCATACAATCAGCACCAGTTTAAGAACCTTCTCGCGTTCGGATTGCGATCGCCCCATTCATTACAATATCCACGACGGCATTGACAGCACAATCTTGATTCTCAAGCATCGCCTCAAAGCCAACGAATGTCGCCCGGAAATTGCAGTCATCGCAGACTATGGCGATCTGCCACCGGTAGAATGCTTTGCCGGACAGTTAAATCAGGTATTTATGAATGTGCTGGCAAATGCTATCGATGCCCTGGAGGAATCAAATAAAGGACGCAGTTTTGCTCAGATAAAAGCCAACCCCAACCAGATTACTGTCAAAACCCAATTGTCGGAATCTCAGGCAGTGATCCGAATTCAGGATAATGGGATTGGCATTACGGATGCGGTGAAGCCAAAAATCTTTGAGCATCTGTTTACCACCAAAGGCGTGGGGCAAGGAACAGGGCTGGGATTGGCGATCGCTCGTCAAATCGTAGTTGAGAAACACTCTGGAACTCTAGAAGTTAACTCAACTTTAGGTCAAGGTACAGAGTTTGTGATTTCAATTCCGGTGAGGGCGATCGCTGTAAAAGACATTCAGGCAAAGATTTGCGTTGACGCAGCATAACAAATCGTTGCAGCGGTGCCATAAAGATGATTGATAGCGCCCCTTCAAACCATCCAAACTATTGATATAGTAGTACGCGGTGCAAAAAACGGTAAACCATGACAGCCACAAATCTCGTCAATAAATTTGAGTACAAACCCCTATACAAACCCAATCAGTTAATTTGCGGAACGGGGCAAACAGCCATTGTCAGTGGCTGGACAGTAAAAAGTGCGATCGGCAAAAAATTACAACCCAATGAATTTGCTGTCATCGGACAACTATACTCTCCTACTCGCGGCATCAACTTCTTAATTAGAAACTTGCTGTGCAATCCCCACGTCCGCTTTTTAGTAATTCTCAACGCTACCAAAGAAGACCGCAACTCCGGTGCCGCAGCGTGCTTGATAGACTTTTTTCGCAACGGATTTGAAGCCGGCAAAAGCGATACTGGTAGAGATTGCTGGCTAATTAGATCTTCAATATTTGGCTACATTGATATTGAAATAGCAGCAGAAGCCTTAGAACTATTGCGTCATTCAATAGAATGGCAAGAAGCCAAAAATATAGCCGATACAGTGACCTGTGTCAAGTCTTTTGCCCAAAAAGAATCTGTTGAACATTGGGGAGAACCCGTAACTTTTCCGCTAGTCGAAATCGTCCCGACTGTACTCCCCGGTCAGAAATACGGACACAGAATAGAAGGCAAAACTATCGCCGAAACTTGGGTAAAAATCATCCACCGAATTAAGACCACTGGCACCTTACGGCCGACTGGTTACGACGGACAGTGGCAAGAATTAATCGACTTAATGGCAGTGATTACAGATGAACCTGCGGAGTTCTATTTCCCCGAACCGAATTACTTACCAATAGACCGTGATTTCCTGGAACAGTACAAACCGCAAATGCTGGAAGATGCCCCATATAACGAAGGAATTAAATATACCTACGCACAGCGGATGAGGTCGTGGTTTGGACGCGATCAAATCGAAGAAGTTATTGCCAAACTAATTAAGGAAATTGACGCGGCAAGTGCTGTAATTAGTTTGTGGGATGCAGGCGGAAATATTAACAGAAGGCCTGACGGTTCCTCAGACCACCAGCACAGCGGTAGTCCTTGTTTAAATCACATTTGGGTGCGAGTTGTGGATGAGGAAATATCGCTAACAGCAACTCTCCGCAGTAACGATATGTTTGCGGCTTGGCCGGCCAATGCAATGGGTTTGCGGGCTTTGCAGCAGCATATTCGAGATGAAATTGCGAGGCGTTCCGATTATAATTTGGCAATGGGCCCGTTGGTAACGTTGAGTCAATCTGCTCACTTGTATGACGATACCTTTGAAAATGCCGATCGGCTAATTCAAACCCAATATGCTAAAATCTGCGAAGATCGAGACTTTTTCGATGCAGCAGGTAATTTTTTAGTTGAAGTAGCGGACAATCAGATAGTAGTCACGCAAACCACCCCGGGCAGCGGCGAAGTTGTCACCTGTTATTCTGGAAAAAACCCTCTCAAGTTAGTGCGAGAAATTTGTGCTGCTTCCCCTGCCATCCAACCCGATCATATTGGTTATTTGGGAATAGAATTGCAAAAGGCGGCCGAGTGTCTGAAAACCAGCAACCAATACATTCAGGATAGAAAATGAATCTAGAAGAAGAAAGACCGACTTGGGACGAATACTTCTTAATGTTAGCAAAATTGGCTGCTACTCGATCGACTTGTCTGGCTTTTCCTGTAGGCGCGGTGATAACTAAAAACAGGCAAGTTTTAGCAACGGGTTACAACGGTTCGCCGTCAGGTTCGGCACACTGTACTACTCAAGGCTTCTGCTATCCTGGTTTGAGTAGTTGCGACGCCAGTAAAACTTTACCATCAAGGGCGGTTCACGCGGAAGCAAATGCGATCGCTAAAGCTGCTAAACACGGTATATCTACTGCTGGGGCTAGTATTTACGTCACTTTAGAACCCTGCATCTATTGTTTGAAATTAGTCATTGCCGCTGGAATTAGAGAAGTGTTTTACGAAACGAGTTTTAACAGCGGAGAAAAAGCTGCTTTGAGAGATACTTTTATCAGTGAAGGTATTGTTGAGTTAAAACAAATTCAACTATCTGAAGATACAGCAAGAAAGGCGGCTTTGTTTTTATTGCATCCTACATCTGTGGCCAAAAATTTAGTATAGGATCAATCCCCCCCGTGGTTGTCGCAGCCACAGGAAATAACTGTGCTGTGTCCCTATAAATGATATTTATTGGCTGGCAATTTGTAGGGATACGGCAGTGCCGTATCCTAAATCCCGCGTAATACAAAGGATATTTACTTTACGTCTTGCAAAGACACAGCACTGCCATGCCCTTACAACAAATAGAACTGGCAATTAACCCAAAGGTGGCCTGACAAATTGTGAATACCGTGTAGTTCAATCAATCAAACTCATTCACCACTTGCAAATACTCGATCGCCGCATCTATCCTCGAAGAATACTTAAAAGCAAACTGATCGAACCAATATCCCTCATCGGAATTTTTATCCAACTTTTTCAGCCAAACCTGAGCTTGCCTAACTTTCTGTCTGTGCGTTTGTACGTCCAACTGCAGCCCCGCGACTTTTTCTGCTGGCAGCAGTTCCAGTGCAGCCACTTCCTGAGCTTTATTTGGTGCTTCGTGCTCAGCCTTAAGCGGTTGCTGTGAAACTGCTTTCTGAGCTTTATTTTGCGCTTCGTACTCAGCCTTAATTTGAGCTAAATCCTTATCCAAAGAACCAGCATACAAATTTATATCTGATGTTTTAAATGTTTGATTTGACGGCACTGCTGCTTGTGGCACAGGCGCTTGTGCTTGCACCGGTGTCTGACTTTTCAACTCAGCATTTTTTTGAGATGCTTGATACTCTGCCTTAAGTTCACCTAACAGGCGTTCGATAGATTCCATAACTTAAACCCCCCTAAAAAATGCTGCTGGGTCAACTGACCCAAATATAATCGCGTGAACTTGGCCCGCCTCCTCAATCAGTTATTGCATTCAGCAATACCTCCGTCAGGGTCATTCCTTCAATATCATCCATCGTGACAGTATCAACGATATCGAATTTAGCGCCGGCGCTTTGCAGTTCGTCATCCAATATTTTGAGAAACTTAGTAGCTTCCGGCGCATTCCCTACTTGAATGAAAGAAATCGCTAACTCTTCATCTCGATCGAGCTTCCGCGAAGCCTCTATAATCGTTTTCATCACTTCTTTGCGATCGTCCGGTTCCCCGTCCGTCACCACTAATATTGTTTCCCCATTTTGCTTGGTCTTACCGGATGCTTTGCGCTGAAAATAACTGTTCAGGGCGTCTTGCAGAACAGCAGCTAAATTCGTAGTCCCCGAAGGTTCGTTTTCTTGGAAAATTTGCACGACTTTAGCCGATGTTACGTTGTCATATCGCTTGAAGCGACCAGAAAATACATAAACTGTTATGCCATCCGGATCAAGTTCTTCGCATTTATTCGCTAATGCGATCGTCGATTCTTGCATGAGCGCCCACCGACTTTTACCGCCCATCTGGTCTTTTGTGTACATACTGCCGCTTTTGTCAATGATGATGGTATAATCGCGGTTCTGAAGCATAATATTTTTCCTGTTAATTAAGTTTTTCCCAAAAATATCAAAACCAGCGAGCAGAAGCTGTTGAGCTTTAGTTGCTCGCTGCGTTTTTTAGTTGATTTGCGATCGCAAATACCGGAATTTAAGCTGCAACTAAAGCATCTTTGAGTGGCTTCCAGCTAAAAGCTCGATCGCCCCCCATCTCAACTGCTATTTTAACTCGTGGTTCTAACGTCGGCAAAACAGTCAAATACTCAATCTCCTGACTCGACAAAATCTGCCCTTCAATAATCCACAGCACCAGTCCTTTTGCTTTCGGTGGCAAATTGTCTAATTGAGTTTTCAACATCGGCGGCACGTAGTACGTATAACCCACTGCCGATTCATTGCCAGTAGTTTTTTTGCCCAAATGCGGTGGCCGCACCCCGTGAACCCCGGTCAAATACATCGCCAAATCACCCAAACCCCGCGCCGAAATCGTGTACGCACCGTAGCCCGCAGCCCTCAGCCGCCGCAGGTAGCGCCCCTCAAATCCTCCCTCTAAAGGAACGTACAGGGCCAGCGACCCCGACTTTTCCAAATCCCGAATTAGATCAGATCCCGTCGTAATCAGTCCCATAAATTTGTGTTTCCTGCTGTATCAAAATTTGGTCGATCGCTGCTTGCGAGCTGGAAATATTATAAATCCTAAAGTTGAGCCGAAAAATTCTCATCGTGGCCTTGACAAACGCCAAACACTTCATGTACTATTGTGAATTGTCGCCGTAAAGGATACTGAGTAGTTTGCTGCTCAAGTCCTGGTGCAAACAAGCAAGACCGAGACAAAACTCGGAGATAGAGTCGGTAAAAAGCCGCGAATCTAAAACCTTGCAAGACTTCCACAAGCTCGCTCCCAAATTTAAAACTCAAATTTTAAACACCGAGGAAGGCTGTTGGTTGATAACAGTTAATTGCAGGAACACTGAAATAAATGTTTCTGCACAAGAGCAAGCGGATTGACGTAAACTTCGCAATCCGAAACCTCTTGCGTAAATAAAAGGAAGAAAATCCGTGTCTGTAGGCATTCTTGGCACTAAACTAGGCATGACTCAAGTGTTTGACGACCAAGGGAGAGCCATCCCCGTCACCGTCATACAAGCAGGGCCTTGTACAGTAACTCAAATCAAAACAAAACAAACTGACGGCTACGGTGCCGTTCAAGTTGGATACAACGAAGTTAAACCAAAGGCTCTCAACAAGCCAGAACTAGGACACCTTGCCAAGTCGGGGGCGAATCCATTGCGCCACTTGCAGGAATACCGATTGGAAGACACCAGTTCCTTTGAATTAGGTCAACAACTAAAAGCAGATACCTTTACACCGGGACAAATAGTAGATGTCATCGGTACCAGCATCGGTAAAGGTTTTGCAGGTTTTCAAAAGCGCCACAACTTTAAACGAGGCCCCATGTCTCACGGTTCCAAGAACCACCGCGAGCCTGGATCGATCGGACCTGGAACTACTCCCGGTCGCGTTTATCCTGGGAAAAGAATGGCAGGACGTATGGGCAACGTTCAAGTCACCGTCCGCAAACTAACAATTGTCCGGGTGGATACAGAGCAGAATTTGCTGCTAATTAAGGGAGCAGTTCCCGGCAAAGCTGGCGCCTTAGTCAATGTTGTGCCTGAGAAAAAAGTAGGACGTTAGTCAGTAGTCATTAGTCAGTAGTCAGCAGTCAGTAGATAGTGGTTGGCCGTTAGTAGCAAGCAATAACTAAGAACTAAAAGCTGAAAACTTAAGAGCTGAAAACTAAGACCTGAGAACAGACAACAGACGACAGACAACAGACAGCAGACAACTAACAACAGACAACTAACAACAGACAAAGGACAAAAGATATGGTTAATTGTGTAGTCCGAAATTGGCAAGGCGAAGAAGTTGGAGAAACAACTTTAGAACTGCGCGTAGCCAAAGAAGAAAATGCGTCTCACATTGTTCACAGAGCATTGACGCGGCAACTAAATAACGCCCGTCAAGGCAATGCTTGCACCAAAACTCGATCGGAAGTCAGAGGCGGTGGCCGCAAACCCTGGCGTCAAAAAGGCACCGGTCGAGCCAGAGCAGGTTCTATCCGTTCTCCGCTGTGGCGGGGCGGCGGTGTCATCTTCGGGCCAAAACCGAGAGACTTTGAAGTCAAAATGAACAAAAAGGAACGCCGTCTCGCTTTGCGGACAGCATTCCAAAGTCGCACCGAAGACATCATTGTGGTTGAAGAATTTGCAGAGCAATTTCCGAGACCGAAAAGCAAAGAATTGCTGAGTGCGATCGCCCGCTGGGGCATCGAACCGGATACAAAAGTTCTGTTAATCTTGCCAGAACCGCAACCAAACGTCTACTTATCAGGACGCAACATCGAATTAGTAAACGTCATCTTGGCAACATCCCTGAATGTTTACGACGTTCTCGCGGCTGACAAAATTATCGTCACATCTACAGCCATAGCTAAAATTCAGGAGATTTACGGTGAGTAAAATCGACCCCCGCGACTACGCAGATTTGATCCAGCGTCCGATTCTCACCGAGAAAGCTACCCGAATGATGGAATTAAATCAATTCACATTCGACGTAGCCCCCAAAGCGACCAAGCCTCAAATCAAAGCAGCCATCGAAGAACTATTTAAGGTCAAAGTCATCGGCGTCAACACCCAAAACCCGCCGCGCAAAAAGCGTCGAGTTGGCAAATTCGTCGGCTTTAAACCTTGTTACAAGCGAGCAACCGTAACTCTGACAGACGGAGACTCGATCCGCAAACTCCTATTCCCAGAAGTTTAGCCAATTTTGGATTTTAGATTTTAGATTTTAGATTGCGGTTAACTGGTGAAAATACCAAACCCAGAAAGTTACCAAGTTAACTGATAATCCCAAATCTAAAATCCAAAACTGCCAAGTCCTTGCATCCCAAATCTAAAATCTAAAATCTAAAATCGATTATGGGCATCCGTTCTTACCGACCTTATACCTCCAGCACCCGAGAACAAACCGTCTCGGATTTTGCTGAAATTACCAAATCAGAGCCAGAAAAGTCTCTAACCAGCAACAAGCACACCAAACAAGGCCGCAACAACCGAGGCGTCATCACCTGTCGCCACCGGGGAGGCGGTCACAAACGGTTGTATAGAGACATCGACTTCCGCCGCGACAAACACAGCATTCCCGCTACCGTCAAGGCGATCGAATACGACCCCAATCGCAACGCACGCATCGCCCTCCTGTTCTACAAAGACGGCGAAAAACGGTACATCCTGCACCCGCTCAACTTAAACGTCGGTACAGTAATTGTCTCAGGCCCAGACGCGCCGATCGAAATCGGTAACGCCTTACCCCTGAAAAACATTCCCCTTGGTACCAGCATCCACAACGTCGAGCTAGTACCCGGAAAAGGCGGACAAATCGTTCGCTCCGCCGGCTCCAGCGCTCAGCTAATGGCAAAAGAAGGTAGCTACGTCACCCTCAAACTGCCATCCGGTGAACAGCGCAAAGTCCGCGCCGACTGCTACGCCACCATCGGTCAAGTCGGCAACACCGACGCCAGAAACATTAGCCTGGGTAAAGCAGGTCGCACCCGCTGGAAAGGTCGCAGACCCACCGTTCGCGGTAGTGTCATGAACCCGGTAGACCACCCGCACGGCGGTGGCGAAGGCAGAGCTCCCATCGGACGTCCGGGGCCTGTCACTCCTTGGGGTAAACCAGCATTGGGTGCAAAAACTCGACGCAAAAACAAGCGCAGCGACGCTTTAATCGTCCGCCGCCGCCGCAAAGCTTCCAAGCGCGGCAAGGGCGGCAGACAAAGCTAGTCATCAGTCAGCAGTCTTCAGTGCTTAGTTATTAACTGCTAACTAATGACTGAGGACTGATGACCAATGACTGCTGAAAGCTGACTAATGACTCCTGAATTACTAAAAAAATCATGTCTCGATCGCTAAAAAAAGGGCCTTTTGTCGCAGATGCTCTGATGACAAAAATCGAAAAACTGAACGCCGCCGGCCAAAAACAAGTAATTAAAACTTGGTCGCGATCTTCCACAATCCTGCCCCAAATGGTAGGCCACACGATCGCCGTTCACAACGGCAGACAGCACGTACCCGTCTACCTCACAGACCAAATGGTAGGTCACAAACTCGGAGAATTTTCCCCCACTCGCACCTTTAGAGGTCACGCGAAAAGTGGTGATAAAAAGGCAAAAAGATAGCCGAATTAGGTGACAGGTAATAGGTGATCGGACAAACTTTTTCCCAATTACCAATTACCTTTTTCCCAATTACCAATTACCAATTACCCAAATCGAAATGGTTATAGATACCACATCCGAAATTAAGGCGATCGCCCGTTACATCCGGACATCCCCCTTCAAAGTGCGCCGAGTCCTCGACCAAATTCGCGGCAAAAGCTACCAAGAAGCGCTGATTTTACTCGAATTCATGCCCTACCGCGCCTGCGAACCAATCGTCAAAGTTTTGCGATCGGCAGTAGCCAACGCCGAACACAACGCAGGATTGGATAAATCCAAGCTGGTAGTTTCTCAAGCTTACGCAGACCAAGGCCCAGTCCTCAAACGCTTTAGACCCCGCGCTCAAGGTCGCGCCTACCAAATCCGCAAGCCAACCTGTCACATTACCGTAGTAGTAGCTCCGCTCGTAGAAAACTAAACCAGGGAAAAACGTAAGAGGTAATAAACAGCTTAAAGTTGAAAAAAATGGGTAATCACCAATTACCAATTACCAATTACCAATTACCAATTACCAATTAACTCATCAACTATTATGGGCCAAAAAATACATCCAATTGGTTTTCGCCTCGGCATTACCCAAGAGCACCGCTCTCGCTGGTTTGCCGATCCCAAAAACTATCCAGAACTCTTGCAAGAAGACTATAAAATTCGCAAGTACGTTCGTAAAACCCTCAGCAATGCTGGGATTTCCTCGGTCAGAATTGAGCGGAAAGCCGATCAAATCGACCTAGAAGTGTTCACCGCCAGACCAGGCGTTGTCGTAGGCCGCGGCGGAGCAGGCATCGAAACCTTGCGCGTCGGTTTGCAGCAGCAACTCGGTAGCAACCGCCAAATCCGCATCAACGTCGTCGAAGTCCAGCGAGTAGATGCCGATGCCACACTGATCGCGGAATATATCGCTCAGCAACTAGAACGGCGCGTATCCTTCCGCCGAGTAGTCCGCCAAGCAATCACCCGCGCCCAAAAAGTCGGCATCCAAGGCATCAAAATTCAAGTCAGCGGACGCCTCAACGGTGCAGAAATAGCCCGTACCGAATGGACACGGGAAGGAAGAGTCCCCTTGCACACGCTGCGGGCAGACATCGACTACTCCTACTGCACTGCTCAAACCATCTACGGTATTCTGGGCATTAAAGTTTGGGTTTTCAAAGGCGAAATTATTCCCGGACAGGAACAAGAGGCTGCGCCAAATGCCGCAGTGCCCCGCACCAAACAAAAGCGCCGCCGCCAGAACTTTGAAGATCGATCGAACGAAGGCTAGCTAATTGTTAACTGTTAGTTGTCACTTGTTAAGTGTGAGTTGTTCCAAACCAATTAGCAATTAGCAATCACCAATTACCAATTACCAATTACCAATTACCCAACTCCCTTTCGCCATGTTAAGCCCTAAAAGAACGAAATTCCGCAAACAACAGCGCGGGCGAATGAGCGGTATTGCCACCCGCGGCAATACAGTTAGCTTTGGCGACTTCGCGCTCCAAGCCATCGAACCAGCCTGGATCACCTCCCGCCAAATAGAAGCCGGACGGCGCGCCATGACCCGCTATATCCGCCGGGGCGGCAAAATCTGGATTCGCATTTTTCCCGACAAACCAGTCACCGAGCGCGCAGCAGAAACCCGGATGGGTTCTGGTAAAGGCTCACCAGAGTTTTGGGTTGCCGTGGTCAAACCGGGCCGGGTAATGTTTGAAATTGGCGGCGTAAGTGAAGAAACTGCCCGCGAAGCAATGCGTTTGGCATCTTTCAAATTACCAATTAAAACCAAGTTCATCACTCGCGAAGAAGGCCAGTCATAGCGAAGAGCGAAGGTAGAATTAGGTCTGTATTAATCAGCATTTTAAACGGCTACAGCATTTTAAAATCTGGCTTTCATAACTTTTCTTTCCTTCGACCTTCAGCCAAGCGAGACACTTCTGTCTTCTGTCATACCGCTCGCTAACGAGAAAGCACACAATTATGTCTTTGACCAAGATTAAAGAAGCTAGAGAATTAAGCGATGCTGCAGTAGCAGAGCAAATTTTAGCCGTCAAGCGCCAACTAATGGAATTGCGGCTCCAGCAAGCTACCGGCCGCATGGAAAAGCCTCACCTGTTCAAGCACGCCAAACACCGCCTAGCTCAATTGATGACAGTTGAACGCGAGCGCCAAATCGTTGCTGAGAAAGAAGCAGCAGCAAAATCAGCCGCAGCTAAACAGGTAGCACAGCCTGCTGCAACCGCAGCAGTCAGCCAAGAGTCAGAAGCAGCCGAGCCGACGATCGCACAGTAGCTAAAAACAAGTCAATTGCACAACAAAAATAGGTAGCTATGGCAATTAAAGAACGAGTTGGCGTAGTAGTCAGCGACAAGATGGATAAAACCGTCGTGGTAGCAATCGAAAACCGCTCCTCCCACACCAAATACGGCAAAATCGTAGTCCGCACCAAGCGGTACAAAGCTCATGACGAAGAAAATCAGTGCAAATCGGGCGATCGTGTCCGCATCACTGAAACTCGCCCACTGAGCAAAACCAAACGTTGGACGGTTGCTGAGATTTTCGGTGCAAAAAATGGCTAACAGTTAATTATTAATTGCTTTGAAGTGTGCGATCGTCTTATCAATCGATCGACTCTGTGATGACCCATCAATTAGCAATTAGCATTTAGCAGTTAGCAAGCATCAAATTACCTTTTCCCCAATCACCATGATTCAACCCCAGACATACCTCAATGTCGCCGACAATAGCGGAGCCCGCAAACTGATGTGCATCCGCGTATTGGGAGGCGGCAACCGTCGCTACGGCGGAGTCGGCGATGTCATCATTGCCGTCGTCAAAGACGCCATCCCCAATATGGCCGTCAAAAAATCCGATGTCGTTCGGGCTGTCATTGTCAGAACCCGCAAAGGTTTGCGCCGCGACAGTGGCATGAGCATTCGTTTTGACGATAACGCCGCCGTTATTATCAACGTAGACGGCAACCCCAAAGGCACTCGCGTCTTCGGCCCCGTCGCCCGCGAATTGCGCGACAAAAACTTTACTAAAATCGTTTCCTTAGCCCCGGAGGTACTTTAAAATGTACGGAAAAAAGGGTAAACCAACTAGCGAGCCGCAGCGCTACAGAATGCACGTCAAAGCAGGCGATACCGTGCAAATAATTACTGGCAAAGAGAAAGGAAAAGTCGGAGAAATCTTAAAGACATATCCTAAAGTCAGCAAAGTAATTGTTAAAGGTGTAAACATCAGAACAAAGCACGTCAAGCCCCAGCAAGAGGGAGAGTCCGGGAAAATACTGACGTTTGAGGCTCCCATTCACAGCTCAAATGTCATGCACTATTCCGAAAAAGAAAAAATAGCTAGCCGCGTTTGCTATACATTTAGCGAAGACGGTCGGAAACTGCGACAGCTCAAAAAAACCGGAGAAATCATCGATCAATAGTGATTTGTTATCAGTCATCGGTCATTAGTCTGCCTTCTGACAAGTGACTTTTCAACTCATAACTAACAGCTAACATCGGTGGGACGGACAATCGACAAATTCCCTGACCAAGCCCAGGGACAGTTAACGAAACACAAAAACTATGCCGGACAAACTCAAAGTTCTTTATCAAGGAAAAATCGTTCCCACACTGATGGATCAGTTTAAATATACTAATATCCATCAGGTGCCCAAACTCGTCAAAGTCACAGTGAACCGAGGTTTGGGAGAAGCATCTCAAAACGCTAAGGCGCTGGATTCGTCGATCAACGAAATTAGCATCATCACCGGGCAAAAACCAGTGGTAACGCGGGCGAAAAAAGCGATCGCAGGCTTCAAAATCCGCAAAGGAGTACCCGTCGGCGTTATGGTGACGCTGCGCGGCGATCGGATGTACGATTTTCTCGATCGGCTGATCAACCTCGCACTCCCCCGAATTCGTGACTTCCGTGGCATCAGCCCCAAAAGCTTCGACGGGCGCGGCAACTACAGCTTGGGTCTGAGAGAACAGCTAATTTTTCCAGAAATAGAATATGACCGCATCGATCAAATTCGAGGCATGGACATTTCAATTATCACCACAGCAAACACCGACGAAGAAGGACGCGCCTTGCTTAAAGAAATGGGAATGCCGTTCCGGGACAACTAAGCACTAGAGTAAGAAGCAAAAGATGGCAGCTAACGATACCATAGCAGATATGTTGACGCGCATTCGCAATTCTTGCATGGCGCGCCACCAAACAACGCAAATTCCAGCTACAAAAATGACCCGCAGCATCGCCCAAGTCCTCAAAAGTGAAGGCTTTATCAGCGAATTTGAAGAAGCAGAACCAGAAGGGATAAAGCGACATTTAGTGCTTTCTCTAAAGTACAAAGGTAAAACTCGCAAGCCCATTATCACGGCACTTAAGCGAGTCAGCAAACCAGGACTGCGCGTTTACTCGAACCGTAAAGAATTGCCCAGAGTATTAGGCGGAATTGGCATAGCCATTATTTCCACCTCCAGTGGCATTATGACGGATAGAGAAGCTCGACGCCAAGGTTTGGGCGGTGAAGTGCTTTGTTATGTTTGGTAGTCATTAGTCATTAGTCATTAGTCACTGGTCGTTGGCAAGAGACTCAAAAATCAATAACTAAGGACTAATAACTAAGCACTAATAATCAAGGACTAATAACTAAAAACAAAGGACAAAAAAACTATGTCGCGAATTGGCAAGCGTCCGATTAGCATCCCCACGAAAGTCACCGTCACCCTAGACGGCCAAAAAGTAGCCGTCAAAGGGCCCAAAGGTGAACTTTCCCGAGTGATTCCAGCCGAAATCCTCATGGGAATTGAAGGCGAGACTTTACTCGTTACCCGCCGAGACGAATCTCGCGTCGCCAGACAACTGCACGGATTGTGCCGCACCCTAGTCGCCAACATGGTCGAAGGTGTATCAGAAGGTTTTCAGCGGCGTCTCGAAATTATCGGCACAGGTTATCGGGCACAGGTTCAAGGACGGAACCTGATTTTAAACGTCGGTTACAGCAAACCCGTTGAAATGCCCCCTCCCGAAGGCATCACAATGGCAGTTGAAGGCAACACCAACGTCATTGTCTCCGGCATTGACAAAGAACTCGTAGGCAATACAGCAGCCCGCATCCGCGCGGTGCGTCCGCCCGAAGTCTACAAGGGCAAAGGCATTCGCTACAGCGGCGAAGTCGTCCGGCGCAAAGCTGGTAAAACAGGCAAAACAGGTAAGAAGTAACAATGAAGCTTACTCGCAAAGAATCAGTCCAGCGCAGACACCGCCGTGTTCGGCGCAAGGTGTTCGGCACCTCCGAACGTCCCAGACTAGCGGTATTTCGCTCAGATCAGCACATCTACGCTCAAGTAATCGACGACACCGCCCAGCACACTTTGGCCGCCGCGTCAACCCTCGATCCCGAATTGAAGTCAACTCTCAGTTCTGGCGGCAACTGTTCCGCGAGCGTGCAAGTCGGTCAGTTGATTGCCAAACGCTGTTCCAGCGCTGGCATAGTCAAAGTCGTATTCGATCGGGGGGGCAACCTCTATCACGGTCGTGTCAAAGCCCTCGCAGAAGCAGCTCGCGAAGCGGGGTTAGACTTCTAGAGGGGGTAATGGGTAGCGGGTAATGAGTAATTAAAAAGTAAAAAGTCAAAAGTTGAAAGTTAAAAGGCAAAATCCAGATTTCTTCTATTTTTACTTTTTACTCAAACAATTACCACTTGCCGATCGCCTTTCACCAATTACTAATTCCCACAGGACAAAACTATGGCAGAACAAAAAGAACAGCGCAACAAGAAAAAAAGCAGCAGCAACAACAAAGGGCGCGAAAAAGAATCCGAATGGCAAGAACGGGTTGTTCAGATTCGGCGCGTTACCAAAGTAGTCAAAGGTGGTAAAAAACTCAGCTTCCGCGCCATAGTCATTATTGGCAACGAACGCGGTCAAGTTGGAGTAGGAGTCGGCAAAGCTAGCGACGTAATCGGTGCCGTTAAAAAAGGCGTCGCTGACGGCAAAAAGCACCTAATTGAAGTCCCCCTCACCAAATCTAACTCCATCCCTCACCCCATCAACGGTGACGGTGGCGGAGCTAAAGTGATGATGCGGCCGGCCGCTCCAGGAACCGGGGTAATTGCAGGGGGAGCAGTACGAACTGTTCTCGAACTAGCCGGAGTCCGCAACATCTTAGCCAAACAGCTAGGTTCTGGAAATCCCTTAAACAACGCCCGAGCTGCAGTCAATGCCCTCTCCACCCTCCGCACCTTGTCCGAAGTTGCTCAAGAGCGCGGAATTCCAGTAGAAAATCTCTACGGTTAGGGCACGCGAGAATGGGAAACTGTAAGTTTTGAGTGTTAAGTGCTTGCGGTGAAAATAAAAAAATCCGCAACTTAAAACTCACGCACTCAAAACTACTGCATACCCCTCTCTAAATACCAATTACCAATTACCAATTACTAAAACTATGAGATTGCAAGACGCCCGACCCAAAGCAGGCTCCCAAAAGCGCCCCCGACGCTTGGGCAGAGGTATTTCTGCCGGTCAAGGCGCGAGCTCCGGCAAAGGGATGCGCGGTCAAAAATCTAGAGCCGGTAGCGGCACTAGACCCGGTTTTGAAGGAGGTCAAAATCCTCTCTACCGCCGTCTCCCCAAGTTGAAAAGCTTCCCTCTAGTGAACCGGAAAGAGTACACTACCATTAATGTGAGTAAATTAGCATCGCTGCCAGCAAACACCGAAGTTACTCTCACCTCTCTGATCCAAGCAAAAATTGTCACCACAGACGACGGGCCGCTGAAAATCTTAGGAGATGGCGAACTGAATGTACCTTTGCAAGTGCGCGCCTCGGCTTTTACCGCAGGTGCTCGCACCAAAATTGAAGCTGCAGGCGGAAGTTGCGAATTAGTTGCGTGAAGATTTGAGGTTTGAGAGTCTGTCCAAATCTCAAATCCTCAAGCTTGCTATCAGAAAATGATTTAGTCGAAAATCCCAAATCTAAAATCCAAAATCGTAACTATGGACGTTAGTAGAGAGAAAGCGCCAACTGCACAAGAGACGTTCATGCAGATGGCTCAAGCTGCTGGTTTGCGAGGCCGCATCCTCGTAACCGTTGGCTTACTGATTTTAGTACGCCTGGGTGTCCACTTGCCAGTCCCCGGCATTGATCGAGTCGCCTTTGCCCAAAACGTCCAAAATAGCCCTTTAATTGGCTTTCTGGACTTGTTTTCCGGAGGCGGCTTGTCAGCGTTGGGGATTTTCGCGTTGGGGATTTTGCCCTACATTAATGCTTCAATTATTGTGCAACTTCTAACTGCGGCTCTGCCAAGCTTAGAAGACTTGCAGAAAAATGAAGGAGAAGCAGGGCGACGCAAAATTTCTCAAATTACTCGCTACGTTTCATTAGGCTGGGCAATTCTGCAAAGTATTGGCATTGCGATTTGGGTCAGCCCTTTTGCTCAATCTCCAGCGCCTTTATTCATAGCACAAACTGCTTTGGCTCTGACAGCCGGCTCAATGTTTGTGATGTGGATATCGGAAGTGGTGACGGAACGAGGTATCGGGAACGGAGCGTCGCTCCTGATTTTTATCAATATTGTGTCGGTATTGCCGCGCTCTTTGGGACAAACTTTTGAATTGGCTCAAAGCGGGGACACGCAAGTTGTCGGCCGCGTAGTCGTTCTGCTGCTGGTCTTTTTGGTAACTATTGTTGGGATTGTTTTTGTTCAGGAAGGTACTCGCCGCATTCCGATTATTTCGGCACGTCGCCAAGTCGGCCGCAAAGTTTATCGGGAGAGCCGGAGTTATCTGCCCCTGCGCTTGAATCAAGGCGGAGTGATGCCGATTATTTTTGCATCTTCGGTGTTGATTGTGCCTTCTTTCCTCGCTCAGTCTCTCAATAACCCGTTTTTGGTTCAAGTTGCTAATGTTTTGAGTCCGAACGGCCCTGCCCCTTGGGCTTACGCGCTGTTTTATCTAACTTTGATTCTGTTCTTCAGCTATTTCTACGCTTCGTTGATTGTAAACCCCGTAGATATGTCTCAGAACTTGAAGAAAATGGGCGCTAGCATTCCTGGAATTCGTCCGGGTCAGAAAACGAGTGATTATGTGGAGAAGGTTTTGAACCGTTTGACTTTCTTGGGAGCGATTTTTCTCGGTCTGGTTGCTATTGTACCAACTGCTGTAGAAAGCGCGATCGGTGTGCAAACTTTTAGAGGTTTTGGCGCAACTTCCCTACTGATTTTAGTAGGTGTGGCGATCGAAACTGCTAAGCAAATTCAAACTTACGTCATCTCCCAGCGATATGAAGGAATGGTGAAGTAATCGTAATGCAATTGATTTTTATGGGGCCTCCAGGGGCAGGAAAGGGAACTCAGGCTCAGCTCTTAGCAGCTCTCTGGAAAATACCCCACATTTCTACAGGTGACATCCTACGCGCCTGCGTAGTTGCCAAAACTGACTTGGGTCAAAAAGCACAATCCTACATGGATCGGGGAGAGTTGGTTCCTGACGAGTTATTGATGGACATCGTGCAAGAACGTATGAATCAGCCAGATGCTCGTGCTGGCTGGATTCTCGACGGCTTTCCCCGCACAGTCGCGCAGGCAGCTTTTTTTGACAAACTGCTCTGCGATGTTGAAGGAAGTACGTCTGGAAAGGACTGCGCTCTCAGAGCTGTCAATTTGGACGTTCCTGACAATGTTTTGGTGGCTCGCCTGCTGTCGCGGGGGCGTCAGGATGACAATGAGGAGACGATCCGCCGCCGATTGCAAGTTTATCGCGAGCAAACTGAACCTTTGATTGATTTTTACAGCGGCCGCCAACAGTTAGTTGCGGTTGATGGCGATCGAGCCATGGAATTAGTCACAGCAGAACTGCAACAAGCTCTCTCGCGCGACTCTTGAACCCTCTCAATACAGCTTGTTACTCACAAGCTTTTGCTAAGATATGTTAACTAGGAGCTTTTTGTGCTATCAGGTTTTGTGAGGGTTGCTAGAGACCGAATTGAACTCGATACTAATTGCCACAACTTTACTCAAGTAAAGCTAAAGCGAGCGGTTGGTTGATTCAAGAAGTCGATCGAGTCGCCCGAATTCTTGCCCCGCTTCCCGTTTCACTCCTACCAGTAAATAGGTGTTGAGGTAAACAGCGGGACACTCCTAGTTAATCAAATGTAGAGTTGAGGTAAATACCAAATTGTCTAAGCAAGATTTAATTGAAATGGAAGGGACAGTGACGGAATCCCTGCCTAATGCGATGTTTCGCGTTGACCTAGATAATGGGTTTAACGTGCTAGCTCACATTTCCGGCAAGATCCGCCGCAACTACATCAAAATTCTGCCTGGCGATCGCGTCAAAGTCGAATTGACTCCCTACGACTTGACCAAAGGCAGGATTACTTATCGCCTTCGGAAAAAATAGGCTTAGATAAAACTTTCTAAAAACTAATTCTAAGTTTAATTAGAGAGAATTTGGTAAAAAGCGTCAAATTTATGCTATAATGCTACGTTTGTAGTGTTGCCGAGAAGGGCGTCAACAACCCACCGGTGTACCGGGTTAAGTCATTGTTACACCGTAAAAGTATCGCTCGCCTACACTCTGGCGCAGGCGAACTTTACCCACCAATGGGAGTGGGTGCAAGCGGGCTCCTTCATGAAACAACCCGCACTTTATACAATTTAATCGAGGAGAGGCCTACACCTTGCCCAGCCTCTCCTCCCACCGCTCTACGGGCAGTCCCAGCGTGCCTGTTCTCCGCTAGAGCGGGGTTCTCCAGGCAGGAAGAAAGATGAAAGTTCGAGCATCTGTCAAAAAAATTTGTGAAAAATGTCGCGTCATCCGCCGTCGCGGTCGAGTGATGGTGATATGCACTAACCCGAAACACAAACAACGCCAAGGTTAGAAAAAAAGAAGATTGGGCACTGCACGCAGGTGCATCCTAATTGAACATTGTAGCCAAACAGGAAAACTAGGGAGACAAAAAGTGTGGCACGGATTGCCGGGGTAGACCTTCCACGCGATAAGCGCGTCGAAATAGGTCTGACATACATTTACGGAATAGGCTTGTCGCGGGCCCAAAAAATTATCGCTGCAACAGGCGTAAATCCTGACACTCGCGTCAAGGATTTAACAGAGGCAGACGTGACAGCTCTGCGGGCTCATGTAGAGACCACATACCAAATCGAAGGAGACCTCCGGCGCTGGGAGTCAATGAACATCAAGCGCCTGATGGACATCGGAACTTATCGCGGTAGGCGTCACCGTTTGGGTCTGCCGGTGCGGGGACAACGAACCCGTACCAACGCCAGAACCCGTCGTGGCGTCCGCCGAACAGTTGCGGGCAAGAAAAAGGCACCTTCCAAGAAGTAACATCTTTTTGGGAAAAATACGCTGGGGGCTGCTGGCTCCTAGCGCTTCGGGACATTAGTTGAGAGAAACGTTAAAGAGACTAATATGGCGCGACAACAAACAGGCAAGAAATCTGGTGCAAAAAAGCAGAAACGGAATGTACCCAATGGGGTAGGCTACATCCAGTCTACCTTTAACAACACGATAGTAACTATTACCGACCTCAACGGCGAAGTCATATCCTGGGCATCGGCAGGTTCCAGCGGTTTTAAAGGAGCTAAAAAGGGAACTCCCTTTGCAGCTCAAACAGCAGCAGAAAGTGCGGCCCGCAGAGCAAACGACCAAGGAATGCGCCAAATAGAAGTAATGGTGAGCGGGCCGGGAGCAGGTAGAGAAACTGCAATCCGGGCGCTGCAAGGGGCGGGACTGGAAATCACCCTGATTAGAGATGTTACCCCAATTCCTCACAACGGCTGTCGCCCTCCCAAGCGGCGTAGAGTCTAAAACGATTTGAGATTTTAGATTTTAGATTTTGGATAATGGCTAACTGCTTAAAGTCAAAAACTAATGGTTCTAACTGTTGCCCCGTCCATCCAAAATCCGAAATCCGTTCAGGGGTATGCTCTGCAATCTAAAATCCAAAATCAAAAATCCAAAGTGGAAAAGGGAGGTCACTCCGTGGCGCAGTTTCAAATTGAATGTATAGAGTCTAACACTGACAAAGACCGCAGTCAGTACGGAAAATTTGTCCTGGAACCGCTCGATCGCGGTCAGGGAACAACTGTTGGGAATGCGCTGAGGCGAGTTCTGCTGTCAAATTTGGAAGGAACAGCAGTAACTTCAGTCCGAATCGCGGGCGTCAATCACGAGTTTGCCACGATCGAAGGGGTACGTGAGGATGTTCTAGAAATTCTCCTGAACATGAAAGAGGTGGTTCTCAAAACTCATTCTCAACAGCCGCAAATCGGCAGGTTGCGGATTGAGGGGCCCGTCACCGTTACGGCCGATCGATTCGATTTGCCCTCAGAGGTGGAATTGATCGATCGCTCCCAGTACATTGCAACTCTCTCGCCAGGCTCAGTTCTGGAAATGGAATTCAGAATTGAAAAAGGCATCGGATACCGAGCAGTAGACCGCAGTCGCGATGATGGGTCGGCTTTGGATTTCCTCCAAATAGACGCCATCTTTATGCCGATTCGCAGAGTCAACTACAGCGTAGAAGATGCTAGGGTAGGCGGCACGGTCGAGAAAGACCGGCTGATTATGGAAATCTGGACTGATGGCAGCGTGACTCCTCAAGAAGCTTTGAGTCAATCGGCCCACATTTTGGTAGATTTATTTGCACCTCTCAAAGACATCACCCAAGATTCTCTCAAACCAGAGTATCCAGGTGAGGCAGATCCTACTAGCCAAATTCCGATCGAAGAATTGCAGTTGTCCGTCCGGGCTTACAACTGTCTCAAGCGGGCTCAGATCAACTCAGTCGCAGACTTATTGGATTATACCCAAGAAGACTTGCTCGAGATCAAGAACTTCGGGCAGAAGTCTGCTGAAGAAGTGATTGAAGCTTTACAAAAACGCTTGGGCATTACCTTGCCACAGGAAAAATCAGCTAAAAGTTAATCAACGGGTAACGGGTCAAAAAGTTCTGAATTTTAAGTAGGTGAGTTTTTAAGTTAAAGAATTCACCGCTCAAAACTCGCGGACTATCCCGGCACCCAATTACCAATTACCAATTACCAACTGCTATGCGTCACCGCTGTCGCGTTCCCCAACTCAGCAAACCGGCTGACCAGCGCCGCGCCCTACTGCGCTCGCTGACCACCGAATTAATCCGCCACGGTAAAATCACTACCACTCTAGCCCGCGCCAAAGCGTTGCGCTCAGAGGCGGACAGGATGATTACCCTGGCCAAAGATGGCTCCTTGGCCGCTCGCCGCCAAGCTATGGGCTATATCTACGATAAACAGTTAGTACACGCCTTGTTTGAGGCGGCACAAGAACGGTACGGAGCGCGCAACGGCGGCTACACCCGCGTCGTGCGAACAGTCCCCCGTCAGGGAGACAATTCCGAAATGGCGATCGTTGAACTGGTTTAATTCAATTTTGGGTTGGAGATTTGTGATTTATGACTGACAATCCAAAATCCCCAATCGAAAATCCCCAATCGATACAGCGCGTTGCTCTGGTGATCCAATACCTCGGCACTAACTTTCACGGTTGGCAGCGACAGCCGAACCAGCGTACAGTACAAGAAGAAATTGAAACAGCAATATCGACTGTTCTGGAACGCCCGGTAACGCTGCACGCTGCTGGGAGAACCGATGCGGGAGTTCACGCTGCTGCTCAAGTAGCCCATTTTGACGCCCACGGCCCAATTCCGGCTCACCGTTGGGCAAGCGTTCTCAACTCTCGACTGGCAAAAGATATTTTAATTCGAGCTTCGGCAAAGGTGGAACCTACCTGGCACGCTCGGTTCTCAGCCAGTTGGCGGCGCTATCGCTACACCCTTTATACAGACCCGACCCCTAATTTGTTTGTGCGTCCTTTTGCTTGGCACTGCTATCACTCTCCTGTGGATGAATCTTTGATTCAGACAGCTTTGACACCGCTCATCGGGCGGCATCACCTGGCTGCTTTCCACCGCGCGGGTTCTGCCCGCCCCCATTCCTGGGTGGACGTGCAAGCGGCCGAGTGTCAGCGTTCTGGGCCTCTTATCTATATTGAGGTTCAGGCGAGCGGGTTTCTGTACGGGATGATGCGGCTGCTGGTGGGGTTGCTGGTGCAGGTGGGTCGCGGGGAAAGGCCGATCGACAATTTCACAGATATCTGGGTCAACGAACGCCGAGAAATGGTAAAATATGCCGCTCCCGCTCAAGGTTTGTGCCTGCTGCGGGTTGGCTACTCTGAATTCCCCTTTCCCCCAGATGTCTGGTACGACACTCAGCCAAAATTAGTCATTAGTCATTAGTCATTAGTCATTAGTCATTAGTCATTAGTCATTAGTCATTAGTCATTAGTCATTAGGTAACTACTAATAAAAAACTAAGGACAACTAACAATTAAAAGCTGACAACTGACAACTGACAACTAACAACAGTTAACAGTTAATAGACAACTAACAACAAACAATGAACAAAACTTACGTCCCTACTCAAGACTCCCTAGAGCACAAGTGGTACGTGGTCGATGCCGCCGACCAGCGGCTGGGCCGTCTGGCAACTGAAGTTGCCATGTACCTCCGGGGGAAACACAAACCGACTTACACTCCTTCTATGGATACCGGTGACTTCGTAATTGTCATCAATGCTGACAAAATCGCTGTTACTGGCAAAAAACGCACCCAGAAAATCTACCGCCGCCATTCTGGAAGACCGGGCGGTATGAAAACAGAAACTTTTGCCAAATTGCAAGCACGTTTGCCCGAAAGAATTGTCGAAGAAGCTATACGAGGAATGCTGCCTCACACTTCTCTGGGCAGACAACTATTTACTAAACTGAAGGTGTACGCTGGCCCCAACCACCCGCACCAAGCTCAAAAACCAGAAGAATTAATTGTTCACACGATTCCGGGAGGAAATGAGTAATGCAAGCAACAGATACCGGCCGCGCTGTGTACTGGGGTACCGGTCGCCGCAAATGTTCAGTAGCGCGGGTGCGCTTGGTTCCCGGCACTGGCATACTGACTGTCAATGGTAAAGAGGGGGATTTGTACCTGCAATTCAACCCTACTTATTTGGCTCTGGCTAAGGCCCCTCTGGAAACTTTGGGTCTGGAAAATGAGTACGACATTTTGGTGAAAGTCGAAGGCGGTGGCTTGACAGGTCAGGCTGACTCGATTCGCTTGGGTGTCGCTAGAGCACTTTGTCAATTAGACCCGGACAACCGCAAGCCTCTGAAGACTGAGGGTTATTTGACTCGCGACCCGCGGGCCAAAGAACGGAAAAAGTACGGTTTGCGGAAAGCTCGCAAAGCTCCTCAATACTCGAAGCGGTAATCGAGGGAAGTTCGGCAACGGATTTTTTAACGGATGTAACGGATGTAATGGAAGTTCGGAAACGGCTTTTTTAACGGATGTAACGGATGTTCGGATTGACGGATTGACGGAAGAAGGAAGAAGGAAGAAGGAACGAAGAAAAAGCAAGAATCATTCAGATTTTATCTGCCTTTTTTCAAGTTTATTTCCGATTCCTGATTCCTGGTTCCAAAAGGTATAAGACAAAATTGGTGCTGTGGTTGGTTTAGACGTCCTGCGGCAGCTAAAATGGTTGTAAAGTCAAAAATTAGAGAGTAAAAAACAATGGCAAAAGATGGCATTCACCCTGAGTGGTATCCCGAATCTCAGGTTTATTGCAACGGGGAACTCGTGATGACTGTGGGTTCCACTAGACCAAAGCTTCAAGTTGATGTCTGGTCGGGAAATCATCCTTTTTATACTGGCACTCAGAAGATTATTGATACTGAAGGTCGTGTGGAGCGCTTTATGCGGAAATACGGCATGACCGAGGTAGAAATGCCGAAGGCAGATGCTTCCTCTGGACCACTGAAAATGGAAGATCCGAAAGCAGATGCTGCTAAGGCTGCTGGTAAAGGCAAAAAGAAGAAGTAGCCGGATTGTCATTTGTCCGCAGTTTGTTGAGAGTAGTTCTTTCTACTGGCAACTTACCGCCCTCGGATTTTAGATTTTAGATTGAAGACTTGCTATGCAGGCAGTTGAGTTCGATCGAGATTCTATCCCAACTGTTCTTCAAATCTAAAATCTAAAATCTAAAATCTAAAATCTAAAATCGATTGACAAAGGACAACTGACAATGGCTGAATCTTATTTGCTGGATAAATTGAAGTCGGTAGAGCAAACTTTTAATGAGTTGACTCGCCGCATGGCTGACCCGGATGTGGCTAGGGACAATCAAGAGTTTCAACGGGTAGCAAAAGCTCGATCGTCCTTGGAGGAAGTGGTCGATACTTTTGCTTTGTGGAAAACCACTCAGGAAGATTTGGTAGGTGCCCGACAGGTTCTCAAGGAAGCCGCGGGCGATCGAGATATGCAAGAAATGGCCGCGCTGGAAGTTCAGGAACTTGAGGCGAGGCTGGAGAGTTTGGAAAGTCGTTTGAAGGTTTTGCTGCTCCCCCGCGACCCGAATGATGACAAGAATATTATGCTGGAAATTCGGGCGGGTACTGGCGGAGATGAGGCTAGTATTTGGGCGGGAGATTTGCTCCGCCTGTATTCCCGTTACGCTCAAACTCAAGGCTGGCAGGTGAAGTTGGTGAGCGAGTCGCTGGCGGAAATGGGCGGGTTTAAAGAGGTGATTCTGGAAATTACAGGCGACAGCGTTTACAGCAAGCTGAAGTTTGAGGCGGGAGTACACCGGGTGCAGCGAGTGCCTGTGACTGAGGCTGGCGGCCGGGTGCATACTTCGACGGCGACGGTGGCTGTGATGCCGGAGGTTGACGATGTGGAGATTCACATCGATCCGAAGGATATTGAGATGAGTACGGCTCGATCGGGCGGCGCTGGCGGTCAAAACGTGAACAAGGTGGAAACTGCTGCGGATTTGTTTCACAAGCCGACGGGAATTCGGATTTTCTGTACTGAGGAGCGCAGCCAGTTGCAGAATAAGGAGCGGGCGATGCAGATTTTGCGGGCTAAGCTCTATGAGATGAAGTTGCGGGAGCAGCAGGATGAGGTGAAGTCGCGGCGTTTGGCTCAGGTTGGTACTGGTTCGCGATCGGAGAAGATTCGCACTTACAACTATAAGGACAATCGGGCTACCGACCACCGTTTGGGGGAAAATTTCTCGCTCAATAGTGTTTTGGAAGGGGATATTGAGGGGATTATTCAAACTTGCATTTCCCAGGATCAGCAGGAACGTTTGGCTGAGTTGGCTGCTTCTACTAATTGATGGAGTGATGGGGGGCTAGGCGCATTGTTTGCTCAGCCTCAGTTCCCTTGTTACGCGGGAGATATGGTTGAGTAGGGCTTCCCAAATTGCATCGGCGATCGCCACTGGATATTTGAAATGTTCGAGGTCGTATTGTACAATGACTTCTAGGGGTGCTATAATTTGCTGGTTTCGACAACTGCCAATTGCTGCGATCGCCTCTTGTTCCCATCTGGCAAATAGTCTGTAGCTGAAAAAGGAACTGCATTTTTGTCCTTTCTTGTTCAGGTAAACGACTATTACTTGATGTTGTTTGGGGTAAACTTTCACTATGCGGTTGACTGGCATTCTTAGGGCTTCGGCTGCTTCTTTTTTGGAGATTTGCCAGCACTGGGGTTTTAGCAACCCCGAGGCTGTGAGGCTTTGACGTGTATTGCGTGTCTTGCGAGTCATTTTTACTGCCCCTGATTGGCTATAAATACAATTATGATTTCAAAAGTATTTACACTCTAACTGGTAAACTTTTTGCTGTCAAGCAAGAAAGACAGATTTTTTGGTAGATAAGTAAACTAGGAGTTGTGTTGATCTGGTGACTAATACTGTGGACACAGAAGCTAGGAAGAAACTGAGCGAAGTTGTGAAGCTAGCCCGTGGCGACCTGAGTTTTAGCGCTTTTGGTAGGCTATTGGGAGTCTCTGGGTCTGCTGTTCAGTATTGGGAAAAGGGCCAGGTACTCCCGGATACGAAAAATTTGACTCAGATTGCGGCAAGAGCGGGCTTTACGATGGAAGAGTTAATGGCTCATCTCGAAGGCAAACCAATGCCGGAACCTGTCAATACCAACGAGCTCCTTAAAAAAATCCAATGTATGCCACTGAGTGACTTAGCAGTGATTGTTCGAGCTGGTATGGAGCGACTGGCTGCTGCTGCTGTAGCTTCTGGGAAGTATGGTTGATGTTCTGTAAACTGGGAATTGTGGTTATCTGGTGGCTGATACCGTGAACGCAGAAGCTAAGAAAAAATTGATCGAGATTGTCAAACTAGCTCGCGGTTCGATGAGTCAGCGGGCATTCGGCAAGCTTCTGGGCGTCTCTGCGACTGCGGTTCAGTTGTGGGAAAAAGGTCAGAGCATCCCAGATACAGAAAATTTGGCTCAGATTGCTGTGAGGGCCGGGTTTACACTTGAAGAGCTGCTCGCTCATCTGGAAGGCAAACCCATGCGTGAACCGGTAGATACTAACGATCTGCTGAAAAAAATTCGGCGTTGCTGAATCAAGGTATGAATACTGCCGGAACGGGAACATCCTGAAATTTTAGGTAATGTATTAATAATTTAATAGAGTGCCTGAGCATTTCCGCGCACTTAGAATAACAAAGAGTC
>NZ_JAUBQQ010000066.1:0-35128 GCF_036701335.1 Microcoleus sp. Pol12B5
CGAGAGTTCAGCCTTGTGGCTGGAAACGCTATGTACGGACTGATTACCGTGATTCACGTTTCAACGAATCGCACTAAGATTGCTCCATACCACCGCTGATATCAATAGAAGTTGTACTCGGTTCGCCGCAGAAAGCACAGTAATATTCAGCCGTTGTTTGCATCTTTCTCGCACTCTCTTTTTGTGACTTCGTGGCGGTAGCAAAACATATCTGTTAACCTCATTTGCACCCACCAACCTAACAACAAATCGACAATCGGGCCGCCCGGTATCGAAAATGCGATCGCATCTGTCAATCTAGTCTTGCCATTTTCTGAGGTAAACTCGTGTCGGTGAGTCCAACGTGCCATCGGCCCCTCAGTTTGTTCATCAACAAACAAGCGATATTGTTCGCACTCAGTGTGAGTCGCCACCCATTTTACAGGAATCGGCCCCAATAACAAGCGAAATTCTGATACAGCACCCACATCTAATCCCCCTTCGCGGCGAATGATTTTCACCGGTTGCCAAGGCGGAGTCAAAAGTTGCAGAATGTCCGCCCTTTCGTAAAAGTTCCAGACTGTTTCCACGCTCGAATTAATTAGGGATGAATATCGAAAATTAGGCATTTTCTAGATTAAGTTAAACAGTTATTTCCGATCGCGTTTCAGCATTTGCAGTATTATCCTCTGTATCCGTACAAACAGCAACAGTTAGTTTCAATCCCAAAGCATTCAGCCAAGTGCCCAGATTGTAAATTGTATCGCTTCCTTGCTGCGACAGCAATTCATCCAGTTTTTTTAAGTGCGATTCATATTCTTCTGGAGTCATTTTTGGTTGACCCAGAGCTTCTGCTACATCGCTGAGAGCAAGTCTGATTAATGCTTCGTCTGGTTCTTCGCCTTCGTCTAATTCAAAATGAGTTTCGAGATAGACAGCCGCATAACTGGGGTCTTTTAGCCGCGCAATCAAAAAGTCATGATACGGTAAACTTTTAGGCATTTTTTAACTCCTATAATTTGTCCAGTATTCTATTGCTTGGGCAATGTCTCTGTCTTGAGTGCTTTTATCTCCTCCGCACAGCAGAAGTACAATTGTTGTTCCTACTTGTCCAAAATAGATTCGGAAACCAGGGCCATAGTCTATCCTTCCTTAATTCAAAGACTCCTTCTCCAACAGATTTACAATCTCCCAAATTTCCCAAAATAACTCGGTTAAGTCTTTTATTAATAATTGTGGAAATTTTACGATCTCGGAACGAATTACACCAGTTATCAAACGGCACTTGACCGTCTGAGGTAACATAACGCTGAATTTCCCTAGGTTGGACTTCTGCCATAATTGTATTATAGTACGTCGCTCCTTATTTTATCTTGTTAAGTTAGCTTTCGATCTACTTACTTGCAAAGATGCGATCCTCTTCGAGGGCTTCGCTAACGCACTTTCGCATCCGCTATTTCTTAACTCGTCAACTGCAAATCCTTCGTCCTAAAATAAGTCATCGCCTCAGCCAAATGTTTCTTCAAAGTCGCTTCGGGTAGCGGCCCTTTTAAATGACTCCAAGGCAAAACCTGATCCAATTCCCACTCTTGAAAAACATAAAAATCCATTTCCGGCAACTGTCCCCGCAACTCCTTAAATGCCCGCCGATAACTGCCCAAAGTATCGCCGTAATGCCGCACTAATTCCAACAGCCGAGACAACCGCCGATCGCCCTTTGACAACAAACCCTGAATTACCGACCAGTTATAGCTTTCAGGTCTAAATTCTAAACCTAACTTACGCAATTCTTTATCTAAAAACTTCAGCCTCTTCTCCGCATCTTTATTCACTCCAAACCACTGAAAAGGAGTGTGAGATTTCGGAACAAAAGTGCTGCATCCCAGAGTCAACCGCAAACCGGGAACAGCTTTTCTAATCGCCCGCATCATCGCCACAGTCTCCTCTAAATCCTCCATTTCTTCGCCGGGAATTCCCGCCATCCCGTAAAGTTTAATTCCCTTTAAGCCACCAGCTTTAGCATTGCTCGCCGCTTGAATAATTTCGTCATTTGTGAGTTTTTTGTTAACGATTTTGCGGAGGCGATCGCTCCCACTTTCCACCGCAATAGTCACAGATTTACTGTCTCTGTTTGTCAATATTTCTGCCAATTTAACTGTCACTGTATTCGTCCTTACCGAAGAAAGACTCAACCGCACGCCGTCGTATTTTGGATGATTCAAATGATCCAGCAACGCTTCAAATTCCGGGTGCTGAGTGACCGAAGCACCCAACAAACCCAAACGATTAGTCACAGCTAAACCCCGATCGATCGCCGGAATTAGCGAAGCCTCCAAACTCGCAGTTCTAAACGGCAAAGTCAGATAACTTGCCAAACAAAAACGGCACATTTCTGGACAACTCCGAACCACTTCCACCATGTAAATATTTTCCCAAGCAGCTTTTTCTGTCACCACAGTGGAAGCAGATAAAGTATTGCCGCGATAAGTCTGTTTTTCAACCATACTGGGAATTCCCGAATCGACAGGCTGAATCGATTTAATCCCCTCAGCCGCATCCAGATAAGTTACTTCGTACAAACTGGGGACGTAAACTCCCGGAACTTGGGCTAAATGCCGCAATCTAGTTTGTCTGTCGGCGGTACGGACTTGTTTATAAGCATCAATAAAGTTGTCTATGAGATGTTCGCCATCTCCCAGCAAAATCACATCAAAAAAATCGGCAAAAGGTTCTGGATTAGCAGTAAGAACCGGGCCGCCGCCGAATACTATCGGATGATTATCCGTTCGTTGTGACGCCCAAATAGGAATTTCTAGAGATTCCAATAAATTTAGAATATTTACATAATCTAGTTCCCAAGAAAGCGAAAATCCCAGTAATTCTGGATTTCGGGGAAGTTGTTCGCGGATATCAGTAAATAAACGGCCCACTTCAATATCCGATCGCACAGCCAAAGTTGCCCACACTATCTGATAGCCGAGACTGGTAATACCCACCGTGTACTCGTTGGGAAAAGCAAAAATAGTCGGGATAGCATCAGCATCGGGGGTTGCTGGGGCAAATAGTAAGCGTTCTTGAGCAAATGGATTAGGAGTCACGGGCAAATTTAGTTTTAACAATAGGTCTGTTCTTATCTCATTTTAAGCCATTTCCAAAGTCATTTTAGGGTACGTCAGGGTTGAATGTGGCGACCACAAACTAAGGCTCTCCCCGCTGACGCACCCTATAGTTAGTTAGCTGTTACATCCGTTACATCCGAAGAAAGCAAATCGGTTTGCAAACTTCCTTCTTGCTTCTTTAAATTTACTCTGAAATAGAATTTCGATCGTCCTGAGTTCTCGGAGTCGGCGGTGCACTGTGAAAAGTTGCAATCAGCAAACAGACAATCCCAGCATTAATAAACACATCGGCTAGGTTAAATACCGGGAATCGAATGATCCGAAAATCGATAAAATCTACAACGTGGCCCGAAACAAATCGATCGATCCCGTTCCCCAGTGCTCCCCCCAAAATCAAACCGTAGCCCGCTTGCTCCCAGCGGTTAATACGCGGCCCGAACCAAGCCAGCACAATCAATCCCACACTAACGCCCAAAGACAGCCACCGCAACCAAATCGCCCCGCCATTGCTGAATAGACTAAAAGCCGCACCGGTATTAACAACATAAGTGAAGTGAAACACCCCAGGTAACAGCGCCTGCGTCTGCGGAGGAACCGTCAAGTCAAAATTTTGCACCACCCAAAACTTAGTCAGGTGGTCTAAAACTAAACTGATAACAGCAGCCACCCAGAACAAGGGATTTCTTTTAAAACGCATGAATTAAGCAATAGAAAATGGGGCATCGGGCATGAGAGAATTTACTCCAATCTCACTTGTCATTGCGAGCAGAATGCAGTGCAGCAAAGCAATCCAGCCGCAGCGAGATTAATCTCTCGTTGTGCAATGACAGTATAACCTTATTTGGCACAATTACCACTTACCTCTTCCTTATTCCGACGGACATCGAACTGACATCCGTTACATCCCGTACATTGCTCGTTGCCGAACTTCCTTCGCAATTAATAAAACATCAAGCGGCGTAAAGTAAATGACAGCACTGCGATCGCACAAACTACCGCCAATTGTCCCGGCAGGGGATAAACCGAATATTTAAGAATCTCATCGAATAAAGGTGTTTTTTTAGCCGGAGGTAGCCAATAAGTAAAAATTAGATAAATTAAGCCGATCGTGTGAACAGTGAACAAACCGCACAAACAGCTAAAAGCCATAGATTCCAATCGCGAGGCCACCTTAAAAGCCACCCAGCCGCACACCCAAGCACCAGGCACAAAACCCAGCAAATACCCAAAACTCGCTTCTTTGAGATAGCCGATGCCGCCGCCTTGAGAAAAAACTGGCCACAAAGTTAATCCTAATGCCAAATAAGCAATTTGCGAGAGAGCCGCAGCATTTTTCCCCCCCATGCAGCCTACTAGCAAAACGGCTCCAATTTGATAGGTAACACCTAAAGAGTACGCCTGAAGTCCTCGATCGTCCCACAACCCAATCGGAATTGTGACAGATGCAGGCAAAAAAGTGCCTCCTATCGTCAGGAGCAAACCAATAACAGCCCAGATTAGTTCAATAGGAGCAGGCATTATCATCAAACGGCATTCGTCAGAAGGTATAAGGCAGAAGGCATTTGTTCCAGGCAAGCTTCAATGCCCGCACCTTTTAAATTCTTAATACTAGCACTACTGTCAAAATAACCACCATTGTATGGTTTTCTGGCTCTCAAGCCTCGATCTTGTGATAATTTAATGAGGAATTTTTCGTGATCCTCTTCGAGGGCTTCGCTAACGGGCGATCGACTGCTTGTTTCCGTAGCTATTTCTCTGCTATATATCTTATATATTCACAATTGTCAAGCTCATAAATAACATTAATAATATTAATTAATATTAAATTGGGATTAAGTGTAAAGATTCTTAACCTAACCTTTACTTTTGCGCGCTATGCTGATGCGGGACACCCTTATAACGATCGCAGATTTTTTATACCTATGCTTTTTCGTCTCAACTTGATTAATCCAAACCGTCTGACTACTGCAATTTCCGCTATGGCGATCGCCCTGAGTTTAGCAGCTTGCGGCGGTGGCAGCACAACCACAAGCAGCAGCCCCAGCCCCGGCGACACCGCAGCATCTCCCGGCGCTTCGCCCGTTGCAGCCACCGGCACAGCGGAAAACACAAAACTCGCCCTAGCCTCAGACGTAGCCATCACCGCAGCCGGCGCCTCATTCCCCGCCCCTCTGTACCAGCGTTGGTTTCAAGACTTCAACAAAATCAACCCCAAAGTACAAATTAACTATCAATCAGTAGGTAGCGGCGCCGGAGTCGAACAATTTACCAAAGGCACAGTAGACTTTGGGGCCAGCGACACCGGCATGAAAGACGACGAAATCGCCAAGGTTCCAGCCGACAAAGGCGTGATCTTGCTGCCCATGACAGCCGGCAGCATCGTCATCGGCTACAACCTGCCAGACTTAACCGAACCACTGAAACTGCCACGGGATGTTTACGCAGATATCTTCGCCGGTAAAATTACCAACTGGAACGATCCCAGAATTGCAGCCGCCAACCCGGCCGCTAAATTGCCAGACCAAGCCATCACCATCGTCCACCGTTCCGACGGTAGCGGTACCACCGCCGTCTTCACCAAACACCTGAGTGCCATCAGCCCCGACTGGAAAAGTGCAGTAGGCGACGGCAAAACAGTACAGTGGCCCGTAGGCGTAGGCGCAAAAGGCAACGAAGGCGTCACAGCCCAAATTCTGCAAACCGTAGGCAGCCTCGGCTACATAGAATACGGCTATGCCAAAAACAACAATGTCAAATTTGCATCTTTGGAAAACAAAGCAGGCAGCTTTGTCGCACCTACCGACGAATCAGCTTCTCAAGCTTTAGCAACTGTGCCGATGCCGGAAAACCTCCGAGCATTTATCGAAGACCCCGAAGGCGCTCAATCCTATCCAATAGTCACCTACACTTGGATGCTGGTCCCCAAAACAGTTACTGACCCCAACAAAGCCAAAACCATCGAGGCAATGGTTGAATACGGCTTGAATGAAGGTCAAAAAGTTAGTTCCGAATTGGGCTACGTTCCTCTACCCCAAAGCGTTAAAGAAAAAGTAGCCGCGGCCGCTGACGGCATCAGCGCAGACTACAAGATTGAGGTTGCCAAATAGTAACTGTTGACTGTTGACTGTTGACTGTTGTCAGAGGGAACAAAAGCCCTTCGGCATTGCGCGTGCGGGTAAAAATCAGGAAGAACAGAGATATTTCTGTGGGGCGGGTTTTACCAGAAATATTTGTTAAAAAGTCAGGGGATTAATAAATCCGCCCCTCTTCTATGTAACAATCGGTGCATCTGTGTAGGGGTGGGTTTTACCAGAAATACTTGTTGAAAAGTCAGGGGATTAATAAACCCGCCCCTCTTTGATTTTATTTATGGTCTTTCTTTCTGCTTCGTTCTAGCTTTTTCCGAAACAGGCTATTTTCGGCTACTATATATTTGGTTTTTTTTCTATGATTTCAGATAATAACAGCGCTCAATCACAGACCCGATCGCGCTCTCAAGCCGAAAAGTCCTTAGACCAAGGCTTTATCTGGCTGACGCGGATTTTGGGCTTAGGAGTTGGTGTAATTTTGCTGGTAATCGCGCTCACCGTTGCTTATCGGGCTTTACCAGCGATTCAACAGTACGGTTTGGGCTTTCTGTTTGGCAGTAGCTGGAATCCGGTTAAAGAAGAGTACGGTGCACTGCCGATGATTTACGGGACGATCGTCAGTTCGGCGATCGCGCTCCTAATTGCAGTACCATTAGGAGTAGGGACTGCCATTTTCTTGAGCGAGGACTTTCTGCCATTACCAGTGCGTACAGCTTTGGTTTTTTTAGTAGAACTTTTAGCCGCCATTCCCAGCGTAGTCTACGGTTTGTGGGGAATTGCTGTATTGATTCCCATGATTACTACCCTCGGCAAGTTTCTCAACGGCACTTTCGGATGGCTGCCGATTTTTAGCACCTCGCCAGTGGGGCCGGGAATGTTACCAGCCGGAGTAATTTTGGGAATCATGACTTTGCCCATTATTACTGCTATCTCCCGCGACTCTTTGGCAAGTCTCCCGCCCGACTTGCGGCAAGCATCTCTAGGTTTAGGAGCTACTCGCTGGACAACAATTTTTAGAGTGCTCGTACCGGCGGCTTTTTCCGGCATTGTCGGCGGAATTATGCTTGGGCTCGGTCGCGCCATGGGAGAAACAATGGCTGCAACTCTGTTAATTGGCAATTCCAATCAGTTAAGTTTTTCTGTGCTAGCTCCGGCAAATACTATTGCTTCTCTGATGGCCAATCAGTTTGCAGAAGCCTCCGGGTTGCAAATAGCAGCTCTGATGTACACTGGGCTAATTCTGTTTATTATGACACTGATTGTTAATATTTTGGCAGAGTGGATTGTTTCTCAAGTAAGAGCGAAGTACAACTAGAAGTTTGCCGCCATTTCCTACATATTTTTAGTTTATGTCAAATAGCGTCTCCGATGAGAATCCTTTGGTATCGAAAACAGGCAGTTTAAAGAAGGTTAAAAACAGCCCGCAAGCGCTGTTTAGTCTGGGGATGACTGTACTGGCTGGAGCTAGTCTGACCATCACTCTGCTACCTTTGTTTGCAGTTCTTTCCTATGTCACAGTACAAGGTTTAAATCGCCTGAATTTAGACTTGTTTACCAAGCTGCCACCGCCGCCAGGACTATCGGGAGGCGGTATTGCTAATGCAATTCTCGGTACATTGATGACGGTGGGAATTGCTTCTTTAATTGCTGTTCCTTTTGGTGTATTGGCCGCAGTTTATTTGTCGGAGTTCAGCAGCGGCCAGGTAGCTCGCTGGGTACGTTTTGCTACTAATGTCCTCAGCGGCGTTCCTTCGATTATTGCCGGTGTATTTGCCTACGGTTTGTTCGTGGTAAATATGGGAGGTTTTTCGGCAATTGCAGGGGGTGCGGCGCTGGCTGTGCTGATGTTGCCCACGATTGTGCGGACTACTGACGAAGCTCTACAAATCGTCCCGCAAGATATTAGATGGGCGTCGGTTGGTGTGGGTGCTTCTAATTATCAGACAGTGTTGCAGGTGGTTTTGCCTGCGGCAATTCCGGCTATTTTAACGGGTGTGACTCTGGCAATTGCTCGCGCTGCTGGAGAAACTGCTCCTTTGATTTTCACGGCGCTGAATTCGCCTTTTTGGCCGGCTGGATTTGATAAGCCAACTCCGAGTCTTTCGGTTTTGGTGTACAACTTTGCAACGGTTCCTTTTAAGGCACAGAAAGAATTAGCCTGGGCAGCATCTTTGATTTTGGTGATTATGGTTTTGCTGACGAGTATTCTTTCTCGTTGGGCTACTCGCCAAAAAGTTTATTGAAGGAAGAAGATTTTTCGACTTGGCGATCGGGTAAAAAGAAGGAAGAAGGAACATTTTCCCCATCTCCAACTTGATAACTCTTATCTTCTCCTTATTTTGTAAAATTCGATTGGATACTTACCTGTATGATGATGGATTTAGACAAGCAAACGGAAACAGTTTTACGGACAGAAAATATCAATATTTTTTACGGCGCTTTTCACGCGGTTAAAAATGTTTCAATGGAGATTCCTAAAAATCGCATTACTGCCTTGATTGGGCCGTCTGGTTGCGGTAAAAGTACCATTTTGCGATGTTTTAACCGCCTCAATGATTTAGTTAGCGGTTTTCGTTTAGAGGGTAGAATTGATTACCACGGTCAAAATCTTTACGATTCTGATATTGATGCTGTGGCGGTGCGCCGCAAGATTGGGATGGTGTTTCAAAAGCCGAATCCTTTCCCGAAGTCGATTTATGACAATATTGCTTACGGTGCGAGGGTGAACAATTATAAGGGCGATATGGATGAGCTGGTGGAAAAATCGCTCAGCCAAGCTTATTTGTGGGATGAGGTGAAGGATAAGTTAAAGCAAAGCGGTTTTTCTCTTTCGGGTGGCCAGCAGCAGCGTTTGTGTATTGCTAGGGCGATCGCGATCAATCCTGATGTAGTGTTAATGGATGAACCTTGCGCTTCTCTTGACCCGATTTCTACGATTAAGATTGAGGAGTTGATGCGGGAACTTAAGGAAAAGTATACGATCGTGATCGTTACTCATAATATGCAGCAGGCTTCTCGGGTTTCTGACCTGACCGCTTTTTTCAATGCTAAACTTTCTGACGATGGGAAGCGGTTTGGCTATCTTGTGGAGTGTGATAAGACTGAGGTAATTTTCCAAAGTCCAAAGGAAGAGTCTACTTTAGATTATGTGAGCGGCCGTTTTGGTTGATTCCCCGACAAGTTGAAGCAATCGGGCTACACAAACTCTCGTCCCTCTCTAAGGGATGAAAAGAATTTAATTTGCTGAGTATTGTAACGACAAAAAAAACTGCGTAAAACTTTTGTCAATTTAGAATCCCGCTTTCTTGGAGAAAGCGGGATTCTGGATTTTATGATTAAAAGCTCGATCGTACTTTTTGCAGAGAGAAGCCACTGATTTTTGTGAAGAAATGCTCGAAGAGTTCACATATTCTTCATCCAATGCTTGAACAGGTTTTCTTTTACCATGTTTTGCCGCATAACTTCGAGCAAGTATTCCTGAGCTTGGTCTTGGCTTAACCTTTTGACTTCTTCACGCAGCACTTGAAGTTTGAACTGCTGTTCCATGCTGAGGCTGGTTGTAGGCATATCCATAAATCGCTCCTCCAGTTTGCTGAGATTGATGCGAAATTGATCGGAATGACGTTTCGCAGGATTTGTTGTGTCTCCTACATTGTAAACTATCATAACATTCACTTGACAATATGTCCAAAGTAGACATTTTGAGACTAATTTGTGTAGCAAAAGTACATCTAAGTGGGGGGAGCTCTATCATAAAAAGGCGTCAACACCGGGAAGCATAAGCCAAAGGAGCTAGTTCGTATGGATGCAATGGAGTTTTTTCAAAGCAGTGCTGGGGAGTGGCGTTCTCAGCGCAGCACTCACCACCTCGCTTTCCGCCAAGCGGAGATTGGGGATTCAAATATTCAGGTAACAGCCCTGGGTGCGGATGACGCGCGAGTGGCCGATATTTGCAAGATGCACGAAGTCGATCCGAGCCGGGCTGCTGGGGGGGCTTTTGTGACTTGGCACGGCTCGATGGCGTGGGATAAGGATGATGAGAATCATAAAGGGTCTACGGTGTTCGCGATCGTCCCCGATCCTGAAAATCCCCGGCAGGGCTTGATGTTGCGCGAACGGGGCTATGCGGAAATTGTGCCGGTGGCTGGCCGTTTTGAAATGGATGACGAGGATGGGCTGCTGCTGATTACGGAATACGAGACGATGAGTTCGATCGAGCGTTTCTGGTTTGCTAATCCGAACGTGCGGATGCGGACGAGTACCGTAAAGCGCTTTGGCGGTTTCAGCACATCGACTTTTTGTACCGAAATTCGGGTGCAACCAGACTCGGATGCAACATCAGAAGCAGCAGCAGCTCAAGTGACCGCCAGCGAGTTTTATTCGGCTCTGGGCTGGTAATTTAGTCATTAGTCGTTAGTCGTTAGTCATTAGTCATTACTTTGGCTTCGTTTCCAGACTCAGCCGGGGCATCGTGGGGTTCAGGCTCTGCCCCCGGTTAGAGTAGACGAGGCAGAGCCTCTAAAGTGGCGTTCCCAGCCAGAGACTGGAAGGGTGACGGCTGACTACTGACTACTGAATCCCCCAAAGTCAACAAATGTTACAGATTGTTGCAAAAATTCAGGAAAATCAGATTTAGATTGCGGGAATCCCCTAATCTGTATGTTGGTTAGTTGTATCCGTTTTGCTGGCAGCTCACGGTGTCAACTATTTCTGAAATTTGAGATAACGGAGATTTTAACGTGGCGCTTCCTTTATTAAGCTACGCCCCCAAGAGCCAAAACCAGCGCGTTGCTGGTTATGAAGTGGGGAGCGACGAGCAGCCGAGAATTTTCACAACTGAAAATGTGCTCTCGTCTGGAGACATGGAAAATTTGATTTGGGCTGGATATCGCCAGATTTACAGCGAACACCAAATCCTCAAGAGCAACCGCCAAAAGTCTTTGGAGTCGCAACTCAAGTTCGGCCAAATTACTGTGCGGGACTTTATTCGCGGTTTGGCGATTTCTTCTCCTTTCTTGGAGCGGAATTATCAAACTAACAGCAATTACCGGTTTGTGGAAATGTGCGTGCAGCGCATTTTGGGCCGGGATGTGTACAGCGAGCGCGAAAAGATTGCTTGGTCGATCGTGGTAGCCAATAAGGGGCCTCAAGGCTTTATTGACGAGTTGGTCAATAGCGAAGAGTACCTGGATAAGTTCGGCTACGATACCGTACCTTACCAGCAGCGCCGAATTTTGCCTCAGCGAGTTGGAGGAGACACTCCTTTCAACTTGAAGACGCCCCGCTACAGCGAATACCACCGTTCGCAGCTTGGCTTCCCGCAAATCATCTGGCAGACTGGCGTGCGCCGTTTTGTTCCTCAAGAGCAGCAACCGAAGGCTGGCGATCCGTCGAACTATTTGAGTATGGCGCGCAATATGCCCATGCCTGCTACTCCGCCCCAGCGCGTGCCTCTGGCTAATATCAATATCGACACGATGGTTCCCCGTCGCCGGTAATTGATGCTGCCCTGATGCGATTATTTGTGTCGGGCAAACTGAATCGATCGGCTTTTAGGCTGAGAGAGTTTTGAGTCTTGAGTTTTGAGGTTTGAGTTTTTTGCTAAACTTGGAATCCAAAACTCGGGACTCATAATTTTTGGGGAAAGAAGGAACTTCGGCAACGAGAAATCTACAGGATTTAATCGATAAATATTAGACTTGAATTGAAGCCCTTTTTCGCTCTCCTATCTTTAAATGTATCTGCGTGCATCTGCGTTCATCTGCGGTTTTCCTCTTACATCAAAGATTTAGGCAAGAAGTTTAATCCAGAAAAAAGGAAGGGGAAAAAATGTTTATAGTAAATACTTTACCAGTGTTAACTTCCCAAAATATCAAGTGTGAGAGCGCAATCGCAATATTTTCAACAAAGTGTTGAATTGATCGGGCAAAGGTGCGATCGCCTCTATTAATTCTCCTGTTACGGGATGCTGCAATGTCAGCCGCCATGCGTGGAGGGCTTGTCCGGTTAAATTGACGCCGATAGAACGGTTGGAACTGTACATCGGATCGCCGACAATAGGATGTTTTATTTCGGCTGTATGCACGCGAATTTGATGGGTGCGGCCTGTTTCTAATTGATAGTGCATTAAGCAATAGTTGCCGATTCTTTCTTTGATTGTCCAGTGAGTAACTGCAGGGCGACCGCCTTTTTCTACTGGTACTACCGCCATTTTTTTGCGGTCTGTGGGATGCCGCCCGATGGGTAGGTCTATTGTGCCTGTTTCGGTGTTGGGAACGCCGTAAACTATGCCTAAATATTCGCGGCGGGCTGTTTTGGCTTTGAGTTGGGCTTGCAGGTGTTGGTGGGCAATGTCGGTTTTGGCGATCGCGATCGCACCTGTTGTATCTTTGTCTAATCTGTGCACGATTCCCGGCCGCTGAACTCCGCCTATTTCTGCTAGGGGACAGTGGGCTAAGAGGGCGTTGACTAATGTACCGTCTGCGTGTCCGGCGGCTGGATGGACGACTAATCCGGCTGGTTTGTTGATGATAATTAGGCTGTCGTCTTCGTAGAGAATGTCGAGGGGAATTGCTTCGGCCTGCAAGGAAGTGGGCTGGGCTTCGGGTAAAGTGAGGTGGATGCGATCGCCCGTTTTTACTGAGATTTTTTTCGAGGTGCAGGTTTCGTCGTTGACTTTGACGTTGCCTTGTGATATGAGGCTTTGGATTCGCGATCGGGATAAGTCCGGTATCTGGTTTGACAGCCAAATATCTAATCGCTGATTGACATTACTGCGATCGAATTCCTCTGTATTTTCTACTGTGTAAATCTGTGCCGCAGTGTCTGTTTCTATCATTTACTTTTTAGTATTTTTTGCCAAGTGTGTAAAGCAAATATCTTAATCATAACATCTGTGAGTTAGTTCGCGATCGCACGAGTAGCGAGAAACCCGGTTTTTTCATAGCAATACTTCATTTGGGCTCGCAGACTGGGTAAAAAACTCGGTTTCTTTGGTCGGAGTGGTTAAGTCGTTTGAGTATAATCGTCTATTCTATCGACAATTGTCGCAGTGGCCACAGCGCATTGATTTAGCTTCCTTGGCAAACCCAAAAGCTTGCAGCAAAAATTGCCACCTGCACTCGCGATGTTTGAGATATTTTGCCATTTCTTCGGCTGCGGTAAAATTTAATTTTTCAGCTTTTTGCTGGGTAGATTTATTGATCGCATAATTAAAAGGATCTTGCCATGTTAATTGTCCGCTGCTGTGCAAGATTGAAAGGGCGATCTCGCTTTCGGGAAATTCGCGGGAAACTGCTTCTATATCACCTTTAACTGGCAGTTTTTTGGCCAATTGCTGAGCTTCTCGGTATTGCGATCGTAATTTATCTTGAAAAAATTCCTTTCTTTGTTTATCTTCAGGATAAAGCAAACCCGTCGGTTCGCTAATCAATGTCAGGGCGATCGCCGATTTGCCGTCGCGTCCGCCTCTACCAATTTCCTGAATGTATTCCGATAATAGCAAAGGTGCTTGAAAGTGAACAACCCACCGGACATCGGGCTTATTAATTCCCATGCCGAATGCTGACGTACAAGTCACGAATTTAATATCATTGTTCAGCCAAGCTGTTTCTATTTTTCGTCGTGATTCTGGACTCAAACCTGCATGATATGCTGCTGTTTCATAACCTGCTGCTTGCAACAAATCCGCCAAGTATTCGCTATCTTTTCTAGTGCGGACATAGACTAAACCTGCTTGTTTGGGTCGAGCTTTAATAAAATTTAATAACTGCTGCTTGCGTCCTCTCGGCGTCCAAACTGTCTGCACTTGCAGGTGCAGATTAGAACGGTAGGGACTTAGCAAAAATGCTTCGGCTTTTTGCAGTTGTAAGACATTTTTGATTGTCTGCTGTGCTTCCGGGTTGGCGGTAGCGGTGAAAGCTGCGATCGCAATTTTACTGTTTGCTGGTTTAGCTTTCAACAAAGCTGGCCGCACTGTTCCCAAACGGCGGTAAGCTGGTCGAAAAGTATCACCCCACTGCACTAAACAGTGAGCTTCATCTAATATTAAACCGTTGATTTGGATGTGCGGCTGACTGATGATTTCCCAAACAGGTTTGCTGAGTAATGTTTCGGGAGACAGGTACAGCAATCTTAATTTGTTTTGTTGCAGCGACTGCATAGTTTGTCGGCGCTGCGCTGTTGGCAATTGACTGTGGAGGAGGGAAGCGGGAAGATTGCGATCGCGCAATTCTTGCACTTGATTTTCCATCAATGCGACTAACGGCGAAATTACCAAAGTTAAGCCTGTTTGCAACAAAGCGGGCAGTTGAAAGCAGATGGATTTCCCACCACCTGTCGGCATAATTATAATTGTATCTTTTCCCGCTAATAAACTGCCGACTATTTCTCCTTGGGGTGGTCGAAAGTCGTCGTATCCCCAAATTTTTTGGAAGGCGGCGAGGGCCTGATTTAATGATGTTGGTTCTGGTTGGTATTTCATTTGATTTATTTCCAAATCAGACGTAATGTGAGCAGTGCGTGCCCTACATAATTAAATTTTGTGTAAGTCTTGATGTACCAAGAAACCGGGTGGCTGGTTTCATAGTATGCAAGTATCGAGCAGAATAAGTGTTAATTTAATAACAGTTAATAATTTTACTTTTTGAATTATGAACGCAAGCACGTTAAGCGAAGTTTTCAGCTATCGGCAAAAAACTTGTGACCTTTTCGATACAGCGGGGGCGGTAGATGCGGTGCATGAAGATGGTTTTGCGCTGATTCCTGGTGTACTCAGTCCGTCGGAAGTGGCGCAAACCAAAGAAGCACTCGATCGCCTGCAACCCTTCGGACTAGATGGTAGCAGTTGGAGTGAATTGAACCAGCATTTTAAGTGCGTTTTTAATCGCGATCGCCTGTGGCTTTCCTATGCCGATCGAGCGGGTATAATTGAGTTAGCCGAAGCATTAATGGGCAGCGATTGCCATATTATCGGCATGACTGCGTGGAAAAGCGGGCCCGGTTATGATGGTTGGCGCGTTCACGTCGATCAGGTGTTTGTACCCGTGCCCGAAAGCGTGTTTGCCGTTAGCGCAGCCCTCGGAGAGGATCGCACTTTTCAACTACCAGTATGGATTTGTACAGCCCATTTCTATCTCAGCGACATCGCAGAAGACCTCTGTCCTACCTACATTATTCCTGGTAGTCACAAATCTGGTCGAAAACCAGAGCGCGGGGAAGAAACTTGGAACGGACACTCCCCTGAACCAGTTTTGTGCAAAGCAGGAGATGTGTTATTTTTCCGCAGTGAAATTTGGCACTCCGGCGGCAAAAATACGACGACAGATGGAACTCGCTACTTACTGCAAGTGCATTATTCCCACCGCAACATCGCGCAGAAATTTTCGCCTTGGCCGTGGCAGTTCAATCCCGAAATTATCGCTACTGCTACCGATCGGCAACTGCGGCTTTTAGGTAAACACCCTGAGTCAAATTACGGTTAAAATACATTGCTAATTTTGTTTGAGGCGCGATCGATAAATAAACGGGAAATGTCATATTTATTTGAGAGTTGGAGTTTTGGATTTGAGATTACGATCAATTCTAGAGGCTGGTAAATCTCCGAATATCTTGAGCAATCCAAAATCCAAAATCCACAATCTAAAATCGCCTAAGATTGACCGTCACGGCGACCGAGTTCGTACACGCCGCCACCAATACAGGCGATCGTACCCATAGATACCGCCCAACCAGTGCCCAGAGACAATTCCACGCCCCAATTGCACAATCCGCCCACAATTAAAAAGGGCAGAATGCTCAACAGGGAAGCGTAAAAGGCATTTTGGGCTTCTCTGGCTTGGCGGGTTCTTTCAAACTCGGCTTCCGAGGTGTAGAGGGATCTCTCGGCAAAATTCATCCAGCGGTTGAGTTGCAGGATTACCCATTCTGTCACGGGCGACAGGCCCCAGTACAGGGCCAAAGACCACAAGGACGCACCAGCGATCGCAGTTGCGTCTATGGCAAAACTAAAGGGAAAAATTTCAGTAAGCATTGCTTGATGTCTGTTATGAATTTGAGATTTCGGACGGCATCCAAAATCCCCGAACTTAACTATAGTGTCAAGCAAAAGCTCGATCGAATTCAACCGCAGCAGGAATTCCTCGGCCAACTTTTTTTATTACCCCTGGGCATTTACCCGGAAGCCTTGACACCGGTTTTGGATGGAGTAAGATACACGTTGTTGATAAACTGATTCGCGATCGCGGGTAGAGCTCAAAGCCAATCTTGCAGCGAATTGGCATAATTTACATCTTGCACCCTTCTCAGAAACGGACAAGATGCCCGTTCCACAAAGAATGATTTTTTTGTGGGGTGGGCCGGAAAGCCTGCCCCTGAAAGATTTATTGACATTGGTGCAAGATGTGAGCCTAACAGACAACGCAAACTCCCACACACATTTAACTTTGAGCCGTGAAAAAAATCCTGCAAGACTTTAGAGGCCCGCTGACGGCAAAACGCTTTTTTCGTCTCAGACAGATGCTGCTGCTGGCACTTTCGATCGGCATTGTGTTGATCAGCCCTTATTTGCAGCAGCAGGTGGTCAAAGCTCAGTCAGGCTTACCAAGCAGAGTAGCGACGGGTAATTTGTGGCAAGAAGCTTCTTTTCCAGTCGAAAACTTTGAAACATACACCTCCGCCTTCGGCCCCCGTGGCGGGGATTTTCATTACGGTTTGGACATGGCTGCCCCGGAAGGCAGCTATATCCGAAATTGGTGGGGCGGGCAAATTGTGGAAGTTTGGGAAGATGGTCGATGCGGCACTGGTATGGTGGTGCGATCGGGAAATTGGGAACACATCTACTGTCACCTCAGAGGCCGAGTGCTAACGGCTAATGGAGGGCGTTATTATACCGATCGCGAAGGTACATTGCAAATTTGGCAAGGTCAAACAGTGCCTGCGGGTGCGAGAATTGCCAGAGTTGGGATGACCGGCCGCACGAGTGGGCCTCACTTGCACTGGGGATTGAAGTACGGCGGCCGCTGGGTTGACCCGGCTTTGGTACTCCGGGAAATGTACGCGCAACAATCTTAATTTGTCATTAGTCATTAGTTAGTAGTCATTAGTCATTAGTTAGTATTCATTAGTTAGTAGTCATTTTTCTTGGTTTGTAGTAAGGACTAAAGTCCTTATTTTGTCGGTAATGAGGACTTTAGTCCTCACTACAAACTTGAATAACTAATGACCAATGACTAATGACTAATGACTCTTTACGTTGGTGCCAACTCTTTTTTGTTTACCTCGGTGTACCGCTGGACAATTTGGCGGAATTCATCGCCGTCGATGGTTTCTTCATCCAACAGCGCTTCGACAAGTTTGTCTACCAAAGCGCGGTTTTCGCGGATAATCCGGCGAGCTTCTTCGTAGCAGTCAAAGGCAATTTCCCGGACTTGGCGATCGATCTTGATTGCCATGTCTTCGGAATACTCCGATCGCGAATTCCAGTTTTGGCCCAAAAACACCTCATTGTTCGGACTTTCAAAAGCCACAGGGCCCAAATCCGACATTCCATAAAGCGTTACCATCTCCCTCGCGAGACTGCTAACTTTTCTGAGATCACTACCGGCACCGGTGTCGATTTCAGCATCGCCATAAATTTCGGCCTCCGCCGCCCGTCCCCCCAAAGCTACTTTAATTCGGTTTAACAGCAAAGCCCGACTCCTCAAACCTTCGCTGTCGAGCATTTCGTCGTCAAGCACAAAGCTAGTAAAGCCTTCGATGCCGCCGGAACGAGGAATAATCGTTACTTTTTCCACCGGGTCGGCATTTTTGAGCATGGTCGCGACTAGGGCGTGTCCGACTTCGTGGTATGCTGTCATCCACTTTTTCTTGCTATCCAGCAGCGGGTTGAGCGTAAGCCCGATCGTGATCCGGTCGATCGCGTCGTGAACTTCTAAGTTACTAATCGTGTCTTTGCGACGCCTCGCTGTGAGAATAGCTGCTTCGTTGAGCAAGTTTGCCAAGTCGGCGCCGGAAAAGCCGGGAGTGCGACGGGCGATCGTGTCTAGGGCAACTTCTGGGTCGAGTTTTTTGTTGCGCGCGTGAACTTGCAAAATCCCTAAACGCCCTTTGTAACTGGGCAAATCTACCGTTACTTGCCGATCGAACCTGCCGGGCCGCAGCAGGGCGGTATCGAGTACGTCGGGCCGGTTTGTAGCTGCAATCACAATCACGCCACTGTTACCCTCAAAGCCGTCCATTTCTGTCAGCAACTGGTTGAGAGTTTGTTCGCGTTCGTCGTTGCCGCCGCCGATACCAGCGCCGCGCTGCCTTCCTACGGCGTCTATTTCGTCGATAAAGACGATGCAGGGCGAATTTTCTTTAGCTTTCTTGAACAAGTCCCGGACGCGGGAAGCACCAACTCCGACAAACATTTCGACAAATTCCGAACCGGAGATGCTGAAGAAGGGGACGGCTGCTTCGCCTGCGATGGCTTTTGCCAGCATTGTTTTGCCGGTTCCTGGAGGCCCGATTAACAGAACTCCTCTGGGAATTTTGGCGCCGATGGCGTTGAAGCGTTCGGGTTTTTTGAGGAAGGTTACGACTTCTTGCAGTTCTTCTTTAGCTTCTTCGATGCCTGCTACGTCGTCGAACATCACGCCGGTTTTAGCTTCCATTTGGAAACGAGCTCTGGATTTGCCGAAGTTCATGGCATTTCCTTGAGATTGGGTCGATCGGCGCAGGATTGCCATAAGCACTGCCAACACTGCAAAAATCACTAGCAAGTTTACTACTAAACTGACTGCGGCGGCGTTGTCGGCTGTTTGTTTGACTTCAAAGTCAATCTTTTTGGCGCGGATTTGCGAGTACAGTTCTCGGTTGTTGTAGTCGAACAGGCTAACTGATTGGGTCTGATCGCTTTTTTGATTTTTTAGCCTAACCTTGGCAGTTTTTTGAGTTTCGTCTACTTCGATTTTACTGACTTGCCCTTTTTCTATGTTGTCGATCAGTTGGCTGTAACTCATGGTGTTTGGCGCGCTGTCGGCAAACACCGGGGTCGAGAGCAATATTCCTTGAGAAATCACCAAACTGCCCAGGATGCGCCAAATATTCCGTCCTGGAATTGATTTTTTAGGATTCTGGCTCGACTTGTCTTTGTTTACAGCTAGATGCCCCAGCCATGCGTGTTTCCAAGAATTTTTCATATTGCTTTGCCCAAGGTTGAAGAGTGCCAAGATTGACCGCTTTTGGTTTGCTACGTTCATTTATTTTAACAAGAGGGCGGGTGTTGAATGGGTTTATCTCTCGCGGGCATCTTAAGAAACCCCTCAAGAGGGGGGGTTTTGAATCCACGGCTGCTCAAGAAACCGGGTTTTTTACCTCATCTGCGGGCTATAACCCAGGATTTTGCTCAAATAACCCGGTTGCTGGGCCCCCTCCACTGAACTTACCCACGGCTGCTCAAGAAACCGGGTTTTTTACCTCATCTGCGGGCTATAACCCATGATTTTGCTCAAAAAACCCGGTTTGTGGGCTCCGTCGGTAAATCTAAAATCTAAAATCTAAAATCTAAAATCGATTGACAGTTGCCGATCGAACTTGCTATGTTAATCATACTCGTAATGAGTCCGCTTTAGTAAGTCAGTTTTTGTTTTTAAGCTTTATGGTAAAAATTGTCGGCATTGGTGGAAGTTTGCGGGCTGGTTCCTACAGCCAGTTAGCATTGAAGGTGGCAGCAGAACGGGCGCAGGCCCTGGGCGCGGAAGTTGAAATATTGGATTTGCGATCGCTCACTCTGCCATTCTGCAATGGTGAGAATGATTATATCGATTACCCCGATGTGGAAAAGCTGCGAAATGCGGTTAAGCAAGCGGACGGCTTGATTTTGGCAACGCCGGAGTATCACGGTAGCGTCAGCGGTGCTCTCAAGAATGCCCTGGATTTGATGAGTTTTGAGCATTTGGACGGGAAAGTTGCGGGTGGGATTAGCGTTTTGGGAGGGCAAGTTAACAACAACGCACTCAACGATTTGCGCGTGATTTTGAGATGGGTGCACGCTTGGGTAATTCCCGAACAAATTGCGATCGGACAAGCTTGGAAAGCTTTTAGTCCTGATGGTAAATTGTTGGATGAAAAACTGTCGGAAAGGTTCGACGAATTTGCTCGGAGTTTAGTAGAAAATACGCGGAAATTGAGAGGAATTCCGTAATTGTATTTCAGGAAAAACGCACTCTTGGACGCAACTGGCATATTATTCGGATGCGTCAGTTGCCATAATTGCTCGATTTGAAGAGGTTTTTTCTCTAGTAGAGCACCCTACAAGCTGTGATACTAACAGTCAACAGTCAACAGTCAACTGACTTAAAATGGCATATCGATCATGTCTCCGAAAGGATGGGGTAGGTCGATCGGCATTCTTCCTGGTTTTGACTCATATTTGTCTACCCACTTTTTTGCCAATTCCAAAGCTTCCTCCTCAGTCTTGGCATTTTGGACGGCGACGTGGCGGTTGCCGCGACTATCCCAAACCTCGACGTAGAAGACTTTCTGGGATTGAATAATCCAACCTTTATAAGTGTCTGCTGGTTCCATAGTTAGAATCCTAAAATAATCTGGCGGGGAGTTCCACTGGCGAGCTAATTGTAAATATTGCCCTGCATAAAATGAATTTTACGGGGGTTTCTATAGTATTTTTGGAAAAAAGTCAGTTTTACGGTTAACCTCATGACTAGACTCCTGAAGCAATTATTTAACTGGAGAAAATATCTCCAACCTTTGGCCGCGACGATCGCGATCGCCCTAATCGCATCCCAGATGGCGGTATTGCCAGCATTGGCGACTGGCGTTTACGAAATACCGGTGTTGTCGGCGGGCGATCGAACTTGGGTGTTCGACAAAGGCGACGTGCTCAGCCGCAGCAGCGAAAGCAATATCAGCAGCGTGCTCGACAACCTGGAAAACAAAACAGGGAAACAAGTCCGATTTGTCACCATCCACCGCTTAGACTACGGTGAAACGACTGCCACTTTCACCGACCAATTGTTTGAACAGTGGTTTCCCGAAAAAGAAGACCAGACTAATCAAATTTTACTCGTTCTCGACACTGTTACCAACAGCGCGGCAATTCGCACCGGCGAAGGGATTAAGTCCCTGCTAACCGATGAAATTGCCCAGAGTGTAGCCGGGGAAACCGTGCAAGTGCCGCTGCGGGAAGCCAATAAATACAACGAGGCATTTGCGGCTGCAAGTACGCGCATTGCAACTGTTTTGTCGGGCGAACCCGATCCTGGTCCCCCTGAAGTTGTTGACAACATTCAAGTTGAAGGCACGTTTAAAAAAGCTGAAGAAACAGATCAAGGCAATGCCACAGTTGTTGTGGTTGTGCTGTTGGTGTTGGCGACAGTGATTCCGATGGTGACTTATTTCTGGTATCAAGGTTTTTCGTGATCGGGTGCTGATAAATTCGATCGGTTGCCGTTTTGTCCAGAAATTCTGGCAGGGCTGCACTAATCTTGAACTAATCTTGAACGTATTCTCTATCGCTCAACAATGCAATTTCTGCCCGCACAAATTCCCGTCCCAGATAAGCCGCGTGATCTAACATTGTCACCGGGCTGGGGCGGGTTTCTTCTAGAATTTTGACACAAAGTTCTTTGGCGGTTCTGCCGGTAAAAAGTGTGGATTGGGTGCGTTCTACCTTGCCGCGGGCGGGGATGGGTTTGCCAGTTTCGGGATCGACGGCTAGGCCTCGATCGTCGATGATGTTGGTGAAATGTTTGGCACAAATTAAGCCGGTTTCGCGATCGAGATAAATGATGAAGTAGCCACCTGGATCGAGGTCGATGTGGCGTTTGGATAGGCTGTCATCGATGGCGGTGAGATTTTCCAAGGTTTGACTCATGGTTGGTGAAAGGAAGTAAACAATAGCTATATTTTTTTTGCTATTTCTAGTTTAGTCGGCTGTGGGACAAGTTTGGGACATTGGTTGGTTGAATGCGGGGGGGAAGTTTCGGGCGATCGACAATCCCTGCAATTTGCCGATCGCTCCTATGCTACAGTCGATCGGGTTCGACAGAGAAATTGATGAGTGAACTTAAGACGCGATCGCTGTTAGCTCCCCGACTTCTTCAAGAAGTCGGGGAGCTGGGAATTCTGTTTTTTTAGCCGTTGCTCACTTATCTATGATGCAAAATCGGTTATTATTGTATAGATGATTTGTTTGTGTTAAAGCTGAGCTAAAATGAAATTTATAGATTTGTTTTCAGGAATAGGAGGTTTCAGACAAGGGTTTGAAAAAATAGGCTTTGAATGCGTTTTTTCCTGCGAAATTAACAGCAAATGCCGACAAGTTTACACGGAGAACTTCGGTGAGGTTCCTTTTGGAGATATCAGTAAAATTAATCCCGTCGAGTTAGAAGACTTTGATGTTTTAGTCGCCGGGTTTCCGTGCCAACCTTTTAGCATCTGTGGCAAAAAGCTAGGTTTTGAAGATACTAGAGGCACGCTATTTTTCGAGATTTGTAAAATTATCAAAATCAAGCAGCCTAAAGTTATCGTTCTCGAAAATGTCAAGCACTTAATCCATCACGACAAGGGAAATACCTTAAAAGTAATTATTGCCAGTCTTGAAGATTTGGGATACAGCGTGAATTACAAACTGCTGAATGCTAAAGACTTTGGAATTGCTCAACATCGTGAAAGAATATTTATCATTGCAACTAAAGGTAAACCATTCAATTTTTCTCGGCTTAAAACCCGGTTGACTCCAAAGCTCAGGGAATTTCTAGACAAGACAGGGGATTTTGAAATATTGGATAAATCCGAGTATACTTTAATTGATTATCCGAGAAAGCAAGATTCGGGACTTTTGTTTGTAGGTTACAGAAATAAAGGTACTTGGAAAACTGGCGTAAGGTCAAATACAGAACATTTATCGAGAGTTCACAGACAGCCTAATCGCATTTATTCGGTAGATGGAGTGCATCCGACTATTCCTTCGCAAGAAACCTCTGGCCGGTTTTTTATCTACATTCCTGAGCAAGATATGGTGAGAAAATTGACGCTGAAGGAATGTTACCGTCTTATGGGTTTTCCTGAAGATTTTAAGAGTTATCCGAGTGCGGGGGAAAGTTACAAGCAAATTGGGAATTCGGTTTGTGTACCGGTGGTGGAGGCGATCGCGCAAGAAATATTAAGTCAAAATTTGTTGTATGATGAAAAGAAAGAACTACCAATATGTCCCGACTCCCGACTTCTGCAAGCAGTTGGGACTCTAGTTAATACTATTACTTGAGATTAATTTTATTAAATAATTTTAGCATTAACCAAGCGCTAACTTTGAGCTATAATATAAGTCACCCAAGAGAGATCTAGTCGTCATGGAAGAATTACTCACCTTAAAAAGCTTACTGCTAAAAGGGGATATACCTGGGTCATTAGCTATAGTTGAAGAACTAGAAGAAATGAGCAAAAAAGACATCATTAAAACTATTCGCAGCTATGCAGTGATTTTACTATTGCATCTGATTAAACAGCAAGCTGAAAATCGCACAACTCGCTCTTGGGATATCTCGATTCGCAACTCAGTTCTAGAAATTCAGGAGGAAAATAAGCGACCGAGAGGCGCGGGATTTTACTTACCTCTAGAAGAGTTAATCATTGTTTTAGAAATGGCGTATCGACAAGCTATTAACAAAGCTTCCCTAGAAGTGGAAGAAGGGCGTTATGAACCAAGAGAATTGTCGCAGTTAGTGAATCAAGAGGCACTTATTAATCAAGCAATGACTTTAATTTCACAAGAAGCTGAAGATAAGGACTAAATTTACCCAAAGTCAGGAGACGGCATTGCCATTTCCCTACCTCAACTAATTGTAGGGAAACGGCATTGCCGTCTCCTCTATTTTTGTAAGGACACGCCAGTGCCGTTTCCCTACTTGATTAGGCGGGAACTTGGATTTTTTCAGTGCCGGCAAGTTCAAAGGCTGCGTGAATTGCCTTCAAAGCAGTTACGGCTTGTTCCTCATCCACAACGCAGCTAATTTTAATCTCGGAAGTGGCAATCATTTGAATGTTGATTTGCTGGCGGGAAAGCGCTTCAAACATCTTTGCCGCTACTCCCGGATGCGCTACCATCCCGGAACCTACAACGCTAACTTTGGCAATTTGTGTATCGACTGCTACTTCGCCCCATCCGAATTCTGGGGCGGCTTTTTCGAGGGCTTTTTTAGCAGCTTCGGCGTCGATTTGTGCTACGGTAAATGCAATGTCGCGAGTTAATATGCCGTCGATATTGTGGCAGCGCTGCGACTGAATGATTGTGTCTACGCTGATATTTTCCTCGGCTAAAAGTCCGAACAGTTTTGCTGCTACTCCGGGGCGATCGGGCAATTGGCGAATTGCTAGACGCGCTTGATTGAGATCCAACGCAACGGCGCGGACTGCAGGCGGTTTGTGGGATGATGAATGCAGCCCAATAGGGGAGTTGGCCACATCAAATGTTTTGCAGAGTTCGGCAACTGCCCGATCGCAATCTTCGGCATCGATCGCACAACTAACTTTCACCTCGGATGTAGAAATCATTTGAATGTTAATCCCCGCATCCGCTAAAGTCTTAAACATCTGCGCCGCTACCCTCGGACGACCGATCATTCCCGCACCCGCAATGCTAACTTTAGCTATTGGCCGCTCTTCTGCTTTCACTTCCGGTTCTCCCAATTCGGGGCGAGAATTCTTGCCGAGGGCGGGTACAATCGCATCAGCAACCGCGACAGCTTGATTCAGCGAATTTCTCGTCACTGTGAAAGCAATATCGTTAGTATTTCCTTCATGAATTGACTGGATAATTAAGTCTACATCGAGGTTTTGTTGCGCGATCGCACCAAACAACCGCGCTGCTACGCCGGGGCGATCGGGCAAACGCAGCAGCGACACCCCCGCCTGATCTAAGTCAAATTCCACCGCATCCACCGCTGTTGCGAGCTCCAAACCCTCCAAAGGCCGAAGTTTCGGGGGTGGGGACACTACCCGCGTACCGGGGGCGTCACTCCAGCTAGAAAGCACTACCAGCGGCACGCCGTAATTCTTGGCAATTTCTACCGCGCGCGGGTGGAGGACTTTTGCGCCCAAACTCGCCAATTCCAGCATTTCGTCGCAAGTGATTTCGTCCATCAATTGCGCGTCGGCAACCAAGCGCGGATCTGTAGTCAGAATTCCGGGCACGTCGGTATAGATTTCGCATCTGTCGGCCCGCAGCGCTGCAGCGAGGGCAACTGCTGTCGTGTCGGAACCACCGCGCCCCAAGGTGGTAATTTCCAATTCTCCGGCATCGGCTATGCCTTGGAAACCCGCAACCACAACGACTTTACCGCTTTTTAGCTGACTCTCAAGCCGATTGGGATCGATCCGCAAAATTCGGGCGCGGGTGTGGGCGGCTTCGGTGACAATGCCGACTTGGGCGCCGGTGAGGGAAATGGCGGGCTGTCCCATTTCCTGCAATGCCATGCTCAAAAGTGCGATCGAGACTTGTTCCCCAGTGGAAAGCAACATATCCATTTCCCGCTTGTTGGGATTTGGGGAAATTTCCTTGGCGAGTTTAACTAAACCGTCGGTGGTTTTGCCCATCGCTGAAAGTACGACAACCAGAGAGTTGCCAAGCTGTGCTGTTTTTACAACTCGTCGGGCTACTTCCAAAATGCGATCGACTGTACCAACCGAGGTTCCGCCATATTTCTGAACAATTAGTGCCATAGGACTTACACAAAAAGTGATGCAATACTTTAAGCTAATATACGCAAATTTTTGATAATAACCGATGAATGTTTATATCGTTTCTGAGGAGGCTGCTAGGCGATCGGGTTTTTACAGCACATGATGTTCCTAGGGACACTGAATTGGCGTGTCTCTACCGGAATCGGCGACTGATGGGAATTTAGATTGTTGATTGAAGAATTGAAGAATTACCAATGACTTATGAAGAACCCAACCCCGATAAGCATCAGTCCTCCCCAATCTAAAATCTAAAATCTAAAATCTAAAATCGAATTACTCGCCTTCTAACTCTCGCAAACGCGCTTCCAAAGCTTGAATTCGCAACTCAGCTTCTATGCGCCTTTGTCGTTCTCGTTCTGTAACTAATTCGGCTTGTTCTACCCGTTCCTCGGCCGCCGGCAGCAAATTCCCGGAAGCATCCCACCAGCGCAGCCAAGGCAGCTCTACGTCCTGATAAACCCCTTGCTAAATGCCTAATTCCACTCCTATTTGTGCGATCGAGTAATGTCCGCCCTGATTTTGTTGGACTAACTCGAAGCGATCCTCTACCAAATGATCAACTTCAACTTGTGCTTTGGTGACTTCATAAATGCCTTAAAATGCAGGTCGAATTATCCGCTCGTAAATCCAGAATTTTCCCTGGCGAGGAGTCTTATCTCTTTCTTCACTGCCATCGCCCGAAACAAATTCAAGTACAATTAGAGGTGGCATTAATTCCCGCCACATTACATAGGAACGGCGAAGATTTCCGTCAAGAGTTGGCGGCACGTCTGGCACGTAAAACCAATCAGGTGCTTGGGCTCCTCTTTCTGGCGGTTCCGGGGGTTGGGCTACCCGCCAATAAATACCGGAATCTTGACCCATGCAGTATTGTCCGTCGGGATGAACTTGGTCTAAAATTGGTCTAATTGATTTTGTTAACAGGATGCTTTGAGGATGTTCTGGAAAGTTTTTCACAAAAGTACCGTCGGAGTCTGGTAATTGAGTGTGGTCTGGGAAATCTGTGGCTATAATTTCGGGTTTTTCGGTGACACTCATGTTGACCTCTGGAATGTTGAAAAAATCTGCTTATAATTGCTGAATTAGAGATTAATTATTATGCTATTATTTCGGGGCAAACCTCCGTTTTCTATATAGAAAATTTTAAAGAAGATGAGTCAGTACAAGTTAATTATTTTTGACTTCGACGGCACTTTGGCAATTACTCACAAAGCTATTGTATTTTGCTTTACCAAAACTTTTGAAACTTACAATATTGCCCCACCTGCTGCTGATACTATTATAGGTACAATCGGTATCAATTTACTAAATAGTTTTAAAATCCTCCATCCGGCGATCGAGGAAAGCGCAATTCCCGAATGGGTTGAAACTTACCGATCTTATTATCGGACTGAAGGTGAAAAGCAAGTAGAGTTATTTACCGGGACAAAGCAAGTCTTGGAGTTGGCACGTCAGTCTGGATTGAGCCTGGGTGTTTTTAGCAACAAACACGTTAGTTTTGTGAATGTGTTACTGCAAAGATTGATAATTCACAGTTTTTTTGATGTAATTTTAGGTGATAATGGAAAAATAATTATGAAACCAAATCCGGCGGTTTTTAACTCGATTATTAAACCGCTGTTCCCGGAGTTGAATAACAGTCAAATTTTAATGGTTGGCGATACAGCAATTGATTTGCTGTTTGCTAAAAATGCTGGGATAGATGTTTGTTGGGCAGCTTACGGATATGGCGATCGCGCTCAGTGTCTCGCCCTAGAACCGACTTTCGTGATCGACGATATTTCAGAACTTGCTGTGTTCGTTAAAAATTAATTTTTCCTAGTTTTTTATTAGAATAGTTTGAATACCTTAAGTCCTAGTTTTTTTATTCAAAAAAATCAATAAAGACTCCGGACATTCTATTTTGATTCAACCGTAAAAATAAATGCGCGAACTTGTAAGCTACCTAAAGTCTGCCAAGTAAACCATACCAAAGATAGAGTTATCCCTGGAACAGCTATTATAAATTAACAAGTAGGATTCCTTTGAAGGTAGAAGGCACAAGGCAGGAGCAAATAGGAAAGAAACGAGGGAATCCAGATTTTTTTTAGGTAGTATTAACCGCCAAAATTCTGCATGATAGCCTTTTAACTTCTGCCTTCGGAAAACAGACAATTTTGTTAAACTCTAGGGTGTGCTGGCAGTCGGTATCTACAATAAACTCAATTTATAGAAACTTATGCAGATAGATATAAGCATTCCTTCTGAAACGCTATCGCCGAGTCGTACTGGCGGCACACCGAATTTAATAGAAGAAGTATTTCGGCTGTACGATCGCGCCCTAGCAGCTACCAGCAACGGCATCGCAATCGCGGACGCTACCCGGCCGGACAAGCCTATAGTCTACTGTAACGGGGCTTTCGAGCGGATTACAGGCTACAATCGCAGCGAAATAATCGGGCAGAACTGCCGCTTCCTGCAAGGCCCGGATACCGATGGCGCTGCCGTCGATCAAATCCGCGCGGCCCTGAAAGAACAACACGACTGCAAAGTAGTTCTGAAAAACTACCGCAAAGACGGCACCCCCTTCTGGAACGAACTCACTATCTCGCCGGTGCGCGACAGCAGCGGGCTCGTTACCCACTTCATCGGCGTTCAATCTGATATTACCGATCGCTTCCAAGCAGAAGAAGCCCTCAAAGAAGCCGAGGCAAAATACCGCAGCATTTTTGAAAACGCCACCGAAGGCATATTTCAAACCGCCCCAGACGGGCGCTACCTCAGCGCCAACCCCGCGCTAGCCCGAATGTACGGCTACGATTCCCCGTCAGAATTGATCGCAAAATGTTCGGCAAAAAACATTTACGCCGATCGCACCCGCCGCGCTTCATTCATGGCAGAAATCAGCAAAAACGGCTCCCTGAAAGAGTTTGAGTCCTGCGTCCGCCGCCAAGACGGCAGCACTACCTGGATCTCGGAAAACGTGCGCGAAGTCCGCGACGCAGGCGGAGAAATTCTTTACTACGAAGGAACCGTCGCCGAAATCGCCGATCGCAAACAAGCCGAAGCAGCCCTGCGAAATCAAGAATACTGGTTGAAAACCGCAATTAACGCCGTCCCCGACGCGATCAACCTCACAGACAGCGAGGGGCGCTGGCTGATTGCCAACGACTGCGCCCTCCAACTTTTGGGCTGGGAAACCGCAGACTACCAGGGCAAGACTACTGCCGAACTCGCTGCTGCCGCCGATCCCAGAGTCAGAGAAATCCTGCTAACTTGGCAGGAAACCGACGAAACCACCTGGCAAGCAGGCACTCTCACCTCCAGCCGCCAAATTGTCCCCTTGCCCACAGGCGGCAGCAATTTGTTTGAAGTGCGGAAAGTGCCGCTGTTCAACCCCGACGGTTCGCGCAAAGGTTTGGCAGTGGCGGGGCGGGACATCACCCAGGAAGTGGCAGCGGATGCAGCTTTGCGAGACAGCGAACAGCGGTTTCGGGCAATTTTTGAACGCGCTGCGATCGGCATGGTAGTCGCTACCCTCGAAGGTATTGCGATCGCCACTAATCCGGCATTTCAAGCTATGCTGGGCAGATCGGAAGCTCAACTGCGGGGTGTCGGCCTGGACGAATGCACGCACCCGGAAGACGTACAAGCTTCGCGGGAGTTGTGCCAACAGTTGGCCGCGGGCTCCCGCGAAGCTTATCAAATTGAGAAGCGCTACCTCCGCCAAGACGGCAGCATCAGGTGGGGACGCCTCAGCGCTTCTGTCATCGACAGCAGTCAGGGAACGCCACAGTTTATTTTGCAAATGGTAGAGGATATTACCGATCGCAAATACGCCGAGTCAGCTTTGTTCCAAAATGAGGCTAAGTGGCGATCGCTAATTCTCAACAGTTCCGACATCATTACTATTCTCGACGCCAGCGGTCGCATTGTTTACGAAAGCCCTTCTGTAGAAAGAGTTTTAGGCTACGAACCCGATGAACTCGCCGGTCAAATTGCTCTCGATTTGATCCACCCTGACGACCTTCCCTCGCTGATGTCCGACGCCGAAAAAATGATCGCAAATCCAGGCGATCCGATCGCCCTAGAAGGTCGGTTCCGGCGCGCTGACGGTTCTTGGTGTTTTCTCGAAGGTGTGGGCATCAACTTGCTAGCAGACCCCGCTGTGAACGGAATTGTGATCAACTCCCGCGACATGACCGCGCGCAGGCAAGCAGAGTACCGCCTCAGCAAAATCAACGAGTGCTTTTTGGGATTCACCACGGACGCCGCTGACAACATCCAGCGCCTGACATCCTTAGCCGGCGAGCTTTTGGGCGGAAGCTGCGCCATCTACAGCCGCGTCGGTGGCGGACTGCTGCAAGCGATCGCAACTTGGCAAGCGCCGCCGGACTACCCGCTGGTCGATCGCGCCGAGGGCCACATCTGCACCGACGTATGCAGCAAAGGAAGCGATCGGGCTGTTGCCATTCTCGACTTACAGAACACGATCTACGGCAAAATCGATCCCGCTGTCATCCGCTACCAACTGCGAACCTATCTGGGACAAGCAGTGCGGCTGGGCGACAATTATGTGGGTGCCATGTGCGTTCTCTACACTGAGTCGATCGCGCCCACAGAAGCCGACTGCAAGCTGATCGGAATTATTGCTGGGGCGATCGGAGTTGAGGAAGAACGGGCCGCCGCCGCCGATCGCGATCGACAAAAATCCCAAGAATTGCAAACAGCTTTGCGCGAATTGCAGCAAACTCAAATGCAGTTAGTACAAACCGAAAAAATGTCTTCCCTCGGACAAGTGCTAGCAGGAATTGCCCACGAAATTAACAACCCAGTTGGCTTTGTCGCCGGCAACCTCTGCCACGTGCGAGGCTACGTTCTAGACTTATTAGAAATCGTACAGGTGTATCGAGAAGAGTACCCAAATCCCCCAGCAAAACTTCAGCAACAAGCCGAAGATATAGACTTAGAATTTCTAGCAGAAGACCTGCCAAAATTGCTCAATTCGATGCAGACCGGATGCGAGCGCATTGTAGAAATTATTCAAACTCTCCGAAATTTCTCGCGGGCGGACGAAGCAAAAATCAAAACTGCCGACATTCATGAAGGTTTAGAAAGTACCTTGTTAATGTTGAACAGCCGACTGAAAGCCAAACCCAACTGGCAGGGCATTAAAGTGATTAAAGAATACGGAGAACTGCCGCAAATAAACTGTCATCCCGGACTATTAAATCAGGTTTTTATGAATGTATTTGCAAATGCGATCGACGCCTTGGAAGAAAGCTGCAACCAAGCAAAAAACATCGCAAATTCTACGATCTTTCCTACTATTACCATTCAAACTAAAACGATTGACGACAAGAGCATTTTAATTCGGATTAAAGACAACGGTCAGGGCATTCCCGAAGATCATATTGTGCGTTTATTTGACCCATTCTTTACCACAAAACCCGTAGGTAAAGGCACAGGTTTAGGTTTATCAATTTCACACCAAATTGTCGTTGAAAAACACAACGGGAAATTGCAGTGTCACTCGGAACCGGGTAAAGGTACTGAATTTATCATCGAAATTCCAATTCGTTGACATCAGGACGACGCTAATCAGGATATAGCAATCCTCGCATCATTTGTGAATTTCTTACTTCCTCTCCGCGGGTTCGGGGAGGGTTGGGGTGGGGTAAAAAATTTACGACTCATTGAGGATTGCTATCTAATTATGTTCAAGTCATATCAAATCCGTTAGCATCGGAATAGTAAATTCGAGTTCAATGTTGACTGTTGACGGCGTCAACCGTCAACCGTCAACAGTCAACATCATGTATGAGTGTAACCGGAAATGATATCAGCCCTAACTTACTTAAAAACTAAACTGCGTCCGCAAATTGCCCACAAAAATTGTCGGGTTGTTATCGAAATTGTTGGCATTGCCGATCGCATAAAATGCCGGCACGATCGAAACATGGTCGGTGAGAGGAAAATAATAAGTTGCCTCAATTTCGTACTGCGTGCCACCGTTACCCCCGCCAGAAATCAGAAATCTCCGACCGCCAGTAAAGTCAAAAGGTACTAAATATGACACCGTAAGCAAAGCTCCTTCTTTGAACAAATCGGGAAATGCAAGTCCTAACTGATAAGATTGATTTTTGATCGTGCCGTCCGGTCGGTTAGTCTTGGGAAATATATTGGTTTCGGCGTAGCCGTAACGGCCGAAAAGACCAAAACCACGAGTGACTGACCAATCGAAATTGAAACTATAAGTATTCGCAGTAGCATTCCCCAGCCGACCACCAAAACCGTCATCTGCCACACCGTTTAACGGCTTGCTGTTAGGAGAACCAATTAAGCCGCCGATTTGCTGGATGTTGGAACGGCTGTACAAAAAGCGCAAATTAGTCCGATTGCTCGGACTGAATGTTAATTCTGCTGTAGTCGTATTTGTCCCACCAAACAATCCTTGAGACGGATTGGAAGCGGAATTAAATACGGAAGTGGGCAAAAATTCCGTACTCTCGCCCAAATAGCCAAAACGCAGTTTCAATGCGCGGGCAATATCCCACAAAACCACAGCACCGGCACCGCGTCGGGTAGCGCTTAACAAAGGGCTGTTGTTAGAATTAAAGCTGCTCGCACCGTCTACGAAAAAGTTAAATTTATTGTTGTCAAAGTAGCGGTAAAAATTAATCCGCGGCCCCACTACTACTTGCAAGCTGTTGCTAACAGGGAACCGATAGGAAAGTTCCCGCAGGATAACTTCATTGGGATTTGCTCCGGCAGTTTGATCGAGAAAAGGAGTGCCGAATGTATTGAAAAAACCCGTTGAAGTATACTGGTTGGCTGGGGAATTGCCGTTACCTACAGCTAGCTGTGTAATCAATTCGTCTTTCCCTGTAAAGGAAGTAGTGAGAGTCAACCAAACTAACTGACTGAAAGTGATTTCTGGATCATCGTCCACTCTCTGCACAATTGGTCTATTGGTGACTGGATCGCGTCCGGCTACTCGATCGAGCGGAGCAGCATTTCCATCTATTGCTTCAACTCGGACTCGATCGCCCGCAAAAGCTCCAGTCAGGTTAAACCAAGCAAATCCGTTGAGTTTAGTAGTAGTTGAAAATTGGTTAGCCTCCAATTCGGCAGTGCGGGCTTCTAAAGCATCTACTCTACCGCGCAATGTAGCTAATTCTGCTGCAAATTCTTCTTGCAATCTTTGCAAAGCAAGTAAATCTTCTCGCTTGACTAAATTACCAGTAGAACCGCCAAGTTGTTTGGTAATTTGGTCTAAGCAAGCGTTTAATCCGGCAGCAAATTCGTAGCGAGTCATGGCTCGATTGCCTCGGAATGTGCCGTCTGGATATCCTGCAATGCAGCCGTATCTTTCTACTAGGGATTGCAGTGCTTGAAAAGCCCAATCTGTCGGCCGCACGTCGGAGAGTTGGGAAACAGAAGTGACTTGTGCTGCGTCTTCTTGTATGCTGAGGTCATCAGCGCTGCCCGTCTCGCTGCTGATGTCGTCAACTTTGCTGGCTTCAGCAACTTGTTGAGACTGAGGAGAGTTTGCAGTTTCTAACTCCTGTGGGGGCAATTCGCGAATTGCCTCCGTTATTTCTGGGGTTGTTGTTGCGTGATCGACAATTGCTATATCTTGTTTGGGTAAAGCAGGATCGACAATTGCTATATCTTGTTTGGGTAAAGCAGGATCGACTGTTGCATCTGTTTCGGGTAAAGCGCTATTTACCCAAGCTGCATCTGTTTCGGGTAAAGCGCGATCGACTTTTGCTATATCTGTTTCGGGTGAAGCGCGATCGACTGTTGCATCTGTTTCGGGTAAAGCGCTATTCACCCATGCTGCATCTGTGTCGGGTAAAGCGTGATCGACTGCTGAGTTAGTCTCTGCGGTGAGCGCCGCTAACTGCGGTATCTCAATCTTACCTGCTGCCAGCGCTGCGTCTGGGGTAGCCGTAGGGACGGCACTCCCTTCTAGCGCAACTTCTGGAGCTGAGGTATCCTGAATTTGAGCTGTTGCGGAGATCGGCCCCAAAGGCACTGCCGCACCAGAAATCAAGAAAGACAGCCAAAAAGCTTTAACGGAGGTTGAATTATTCACCATACCACTCACACCACTTGTTGAAAATTAAATTTGGCCAATCTTAAACGATAAGCTTGCTTATAAATGTGTTTGGTTTAACAAATTCTTATAAAGAGTTAAATTTATTTTAGGAAGCGAGCGATTCCCAATCACTAATGACTGAAGACTACTGATTCCTGACTAATTCCCCAAATGAAGTTTTTATTAGTTACAGATTTAGATAACACGCTAGTCGGAGATGACGAAGCAACTCAAGTTTTAAACCAGCGCTTGCAACCTGTGCGATCGCAAATTTGTTTGGTTTACGCTACCGGGCGTTCTTATGCTTCAACTTGCGAATTAATTGCCCAAAAGCAACTGCTAGAACCAGACTATTTGATCGCAGGTGTAGGCAGCGAAATTTACCAAGACGGAATCCTCGATTTAGATTGGGCGGAATATCTTTCTCAAGACTGGGATAAAATGGCGATCGCCTCTTTAGCGCAGCAGTTTTCCCAGCTCAAACCCCAATCTCTAAAAGAACAAAATCCTTGGAAAATCAGTTATTGTTTGGAACCAGGAGCAGAAAATAGCTCGACTGTCCAGGCTTTGCAGCAAAAGTTAACTGAATCAAGACTGCCAGCTCAAATTATTTTTAGCAGCAATAGTAATGTAGATATTTTACCACAAACTAGCAATAAAGGCAATGCCCTTGCTTATTTACAAAAGCGCCTACAAATTCCATTTGAGGCAACATTAGTTTGCGGTGATTCTGGTAATGATATCAGTATGTTTGACCAGGATGTCCGGGGAGTAATCGTCGCTAATGCTCTGTCAGAACTCTTAGAATGGCATCGCAAATGCGGCACTAAAAATCATTATTTAGCAGGTTCTGTTTGCGCTTGGGGAATCATGGAAGGAATGGCATATTTTTGGGAATTTTGATTGCCAAAAATTCGGTTTGGTTTGTAGTGCTCACTGAAGTCCTCAGTACAAACGCATCCGAAGCACCCCAAGTCCTGCAAACCGTTAAAATCTGTTCAGCAATCTCAACCGCCTATCGATCGAACCTGCCAGTTGCGATAAGTAGCTAGACAAAATTAATTACATAGTTTTCTCCAAATTCTTTCAGGATTTTTTCCACAGAGGTAACAAAA
>NZ_JAUBQQ010000067.1:0-16214 GCF_036701335.1 Microcoleus sp. Pol12B5
ACTTTTGTTACCTCTGTGGAAAAAATCCTGAAAGAATTTGGAGAAAACTATGTAATTAATTTTGTCTAGCTACTTATAAAAGCAAAAGATTGCCGCCATCAATTGTAATTACTCCTGACGGGAACGACAAGCGGGGTACGAGTCCTTTGTGGGACCCGCAGTATTTTGATGGGCCCAACGGTAAGGTGGGAAGCGCGATCGGCTCCGAGTTAGTATCGATCGTAAAATCGCGCTACAGAACGCTGGAAGACCCCAAATTCTGGGCAATGGGAGGACAATCTTCCGGGGGTTGGGGAGCTTTTAACATCGGTTTGCGCTACTTGAATAATTTTAATATTCTGTTCAGCCACAGCGGTTATTTTACAGATCAAAGCGGCAAGGCTAACAGTCCCAAATATTTAGTGGAAAAACTCCCTGTTAAAGATAAACAGCAGTTGCGCGCTTATTTGGATGCGGGGGAAGCAGACGAAAAATATCTGATTTCCACTCAACAGTTTCACGAGCAATTAAACAGTTTGGGTATAGCCAACGAGTTTAACAAATTTCCGGGAGGACACGGGATTGTTGGCCCGGATGTCGGTTGGAATTATTGGCACAAGCATTTAGCCGATTCTTTGAGCTATGTTGGAAAACAGTTTAAAATATCACTGGCAACACAGAAAAATTAGAAAGGTCAACAGTGTTACCCCAAAAAACTAGGATTGGACTCTGGACTGCATCATTTTTAACCGGATTGGTAGGAGTTATTAACCTGCTGTCTGCTGTAACTCCCAGTTTATCCGATCGCCGAAATTGGTTGGAGCCGTTTTTTCCTTTTCCCGTGCGTGCGGGCGGGCATTTTTTTGCAGCAGTTATCGGATTTATGCTGCTAACTCTGGCCACTAATTTGTTGCGGCGCAAGCGGATTGCTTGGTTGCTGACTGTGGGATTGTTAATCGTTTCTATTGTAATTCATTTAGTCAAGGGATTGGATGTTGAAGAAAGCTTGCTTTCTGGGTTGCTGCTGTTTCAGTTGTTGGTGATGCGGAAGACGTTTACTGCTAAATCCGATCGCCCTTCAATTGCTCAAGGAATCCGGGTTTTGCTGGGCGCTTTGCTGTTTACGCTGGCTTACGGGACGGCGGGTTTTTATATTCTGGATGGGGGTTTTCAAGCTAATGGACAAGCGGTTAATTTTGATTTATACAGAGCTTTGTTCCAGACTTTTGCCATGTTTTTTACGGATGACAATGCGGGGTTGGTTCCGCAAACTCGGTTTGCTAACTTTTTTGCCGATTCGATTTATGCTGTAGGTGCGGTAACGCTTGGTTACGCACTTTTAATGCTGCTGCGGCCGGTGCTGCTGCGAAATTCGGCAAGTATTTCGGAACGGAATAAAGCTCAAGAAGTTGTAGCAAAATATGGGCGGACAACGCTAGCGAGACTGGCGTTGCTTCCGGATAAATCTTATTATTTTAGTCCTTCGGGAAAAAGTATGATCGCCTATGTGCCGAAAGGTAGAGGTGCGCTCGCTTTGGGAGACCCCATCGGGCCTGCTGAAGACCGCAAAGAAGCAATTCTAGGGTTTCAAGAATTTTGCTATCGCAATGATTGGTATCCAGCATTTTATCAAACTTTGCCCCAGGATCTAGAAATGTATTCTACTCTCGGTTTTCGAGTGGTGCAAATTGGCGAAGAAGCTATGGTCAATCTCAAAACTTTTACTCTCAAAGGCAAGAGCAATCAAAACTTGAGGACTGCTATCAACAGACTTACAAAAGCCGGTTATCAAATCGAATTTTACGAACCTCCTTTAAGTTCCGAATTGATGCGGCAAATGAAACTCGTGAGCGACGAGTGGCTGCAAATGGTTCAGGGTGCGGAAAAAAAGTTTTCGGTGGGTTGGTTTGATGAGGCATATTTGCGGGAAACTCGCGCCTTAGCACTCCACACTCCCGACGGTATAATTAGTGCTTTTGCTAATATGATATCGGTGGGAGATGGGGTAGTTGGAGTTGATTTAATGCGGCGTCGCACAGAGGTGGAAAATGGCACGATGGAGTGTTTGTTTGCTTCGATGTTGCAGCATTGTCAAGAATTGGGATATGAAGAATTTGATTTGGGTTTGTCGGCTTTGGCGGGAGTGGGAGAAGCTGAGAAATCTGGGCGGTTGGAAAAGGTTTTGATTTATCTTTCGGAACACTTGAGCAAGTTTTATAATTTTAAGGGATTGCACAGTTTTAAAGATAAGTTTGGGCCGCGGTGGGAACCGCGTTATTTTGTTTATCCGAGTTTGGGAAGTTTGCCGGATGTTGTGGTTGCTTTGATTCGGGCCGATTCGGGCGATCAACTTTTGGATTATTTGCGCCCTGGAGGGTAGGCGATTTTGGATTTGAGATTTTGGATTTTAGATTGGGGAGGAATGACTGGTTCCCAGGCGCTTGCCGAAAGGTGCCGTTAACTGGTTCCGAGGCTCTGCCTTAACTGGTTCCCAGGCTCCAGCCTGGTAACGAGTAAAAGAGCCTCGCTTGAGCCAAAGGAGGAGGCAGAGCCTCCGGATCTGCGTTCCCAGGCTCTAGCCTGGCAACGAGCAATCAAAACATTCATGCTAAACCCCGAATTAGTACGCGCTGCTTTTGCAAAACCTCTGAGTACAGCTTTTCCAACTCAGTAATATTCTGACTGAGAGTGTATCGCTCCATCGCCCGTTGGCGTGCTTTTTGACCAAGCAGCATTCCCAACTCAGGATGATCGCAAAACAGCGGCAGCAAAGTTTGCAACTGACTTCGTACCCGCTGAGTATTCAAAACTATCCCCGCGCCTTCCTCCAAGGCCTCGCCGTCAGCACCGGCATCGGTTGCCAAACAAGCTAAACCGCAGGCCATCGCTTCCAGCAGCGATAGCGAGAGTCCCTCCACCAAAGAAGGCAAAATAAATACGTCTGCACCCCGCAGAATTTCAATACGGCGTTCCTCCTCGGCAACAAATCCGAGCCACACAATGCCATCATCTTCGCCGTAAAACAGTTGCAGCGAGGCGGCTAGGGGCCCGTCGCCTACGATCGCCAATACGTTCCCAGGGCCAAAATTACAGTGTTTCCAGGCCTTGAGCATCGATTCGACATTTTTCTCCTGGGCAATGCGGCCTTGGTAAACAAAAACTCGATCAGCCTTTAATTCCGACTTCAACCCCGAAGGCCCTGGAGAATATTTAACAGCATCCACACCGTTGGGAATCACAGCCACCCGTTCCTGTGGCACTCCCAACTTCACCAATATATCCCGCTGAATCTGAGAAAAAACGATCGTCGAGTCGTAGTTCGCCAAAAACGGAGCGTACAGTTGATACATCAGGTGTTGGGTTCCCGATGTCAAATTTCGCAATTTGCGATCGAACGGCGGGTGAAAAGTCGCCACCAGAGGCAAATTCAATTCTTGACAAATTTCCGGCAGCAAAAAGTCTAGAGGCGAAAGCGTCAGGGAAGCGTGAACAACATCTGGTTTCAGCCGCCGCAGAGATTTCATCAGCACTGTGCGGGACTTGAGAGTGGGAATCGTATAAATTTGCGATTTGTAGTGACAGGGTAAAGAGACTTCGTTGCAACTGGCGGACGAGAGCGAAGTGGTATATGAGGTTTGAGTAATTCCCTTTCCCCATGAACCATTTGCCATACTCCACCCCGTATTGTTCCTGTCCAGTGAGTCCGCCTCTTGGGCAAAGTGCAGGAAACTAACCTGGTATCCCCGGTCTAATAGTGCGTTGGTGACTTCCCTGGAGTAAGTGACGTTACCGCAAAAAGGTGATTTTTTTCCTAGCCAAGCGATGTGCATTCCAGTAAATCAGAGTTTGTTATTTATTTAGATTCGATCGACTTTGCTATTACTGCTACGGAAAATATACCAGGTTAAGACACCCCCAGCCATCGCTAATCCTGCTAAACCCAAAAATACTGTCGGCAAACCCAGAAATGTTTCGGCTACCCCAGCCAAAGCCAACGGTAAACTCAAAGCGATATTAGTGGCATTGTTTTGCAGCCCGAAGACTTTTCCCCGCATTTCTTCTGGAGTTTCTGCTTGAATTGTAGTCTGCATCGGCACTCCCACCAATGAGGCAAATAAACCCAACAGGGTAATGAACAGCACCGAGAGCCACAAATGGTCTGTAAATGCAGAAAGGCCCATCAGAGCAACTGCCATGCCGATGGATCCGATTAAACTCAGTTGGGAGTGAGAAAATTTATGGCCGAGATAGCCGACTGTCGCCGCCCCAGCAGCCATGCCAACGCCCACCGCCGCTAGCAAAAAGCCAAATTGCGACGCTTTCATACCGGGGAGGATTTCTGCCAGCCGCACCGCTAGAACTGCTAAGGCTGCAAAAATGGAAAATAGAATAATTAGTTGAATTAAAGCATTGCGGACTTTGGGTTGATCGTTGATGTAACGCAGGCCATCTCGCAAATCTGCTAACGGGTGCGGTGGTTCGTGTTCGACTTCGTTTTTTTCGCCTGTTTTCATCGACAGCAAGAGCACTCCGGCGAAGGCGTAACTTCCGCCTACTACTAATTCTTTGCCGATTCCCAGTCCGCCGCCGAGGTTGGAAAATAGGGTGTCGGCTAAAGCTAGTAAGGGTTCTCCGACTGCGAAGCCAATAATCACCGAACCCATCATGGTTGTGGTGTAGAGGGAGTTTGCTGATAGCAGGTGGCGGCGTTCCACAATTAGGGGAATCACTGACTGTTCTGCTGGGGCGAAAAATTGAGTTAGAGTCGAAACGAGGAATGTCACTAGCAGCAGCAAGCAGAATCCGAGTGGCAGTTGACCAAGTTCCCACCCGTCAGAGAGCCACAGCAGCACGGGCAAGGTTAAAACAAAGCCTCCCCGCAGAAGGTTTGTGGCGACCAGCACTGCTTTTTTCGACCACCTATCGACATACACGCCTGCTGCAGCTCCGAACAGCACTGCGGGAATGGTAAAGGCGATCATGATTGCTGATACCCACCTGCTGATAGTTTGATCTGGCGCTTGAAAGCGGCTGGCCACGAGGGCGATCGTCAGTACGAGATAAACTTTATCTGCTAGTTGGGAGAAAACTTGCCCACTCCACAATGCTAGAAAATTTGGGTTTTTGAGCACTGGCAGAAATCCCGTTTGTTTTTCGGGAATTTCGGCTACTGCTTCGGAGAGTTCTGCTGCTGGCTCTGGTGTGGGAACCGGGGGGATTGCTTCGGGTTCTTGGCTTTTGCCGTTGTTCCAGTCTGGTGCTGGAGTTGTGGGGTATTTATCCATTTCTGGGTCTGGGACGTTGCTCCATTGTCGATCGGTGGAGACGGGATAAGAGTCAAACTCTGGAAAATTTTCTCGTTCTTCCATCTTGTGGTGGGTTACGGCTAAAACAGATATTGTCAAATCAGAATCAGACAGTCGCATCATAGAATTTGGGGTGGATAGCCTGGGGTGGTTGAGGTTGGGGATGGGAATTTGAATTTGAGGTGGTTAACCCCTAAGTTTATTAATAATCTCGTAACTTTATCTCTATCTATTATCTGATGTCGCAACAACCTTGAGAATTTACCTGAAATTGCCTACAGGTTCGGGTATCCCCCCGGCTGGAGGTGCGATGTACGATCGCCCCTTCACCTATTTAAATCCACACTCAAAATTTAAAACTCAAAACTCTCTAGGTAGGTGTCGATCGAGCTTCCCGACCGAATCGTGCAACCTAAATGATACTGGGCATATTGTCGCAAAATATTTTCTACTGATACCCAAGTTGTTTGATCGGCAATCCCCTCTCCTAGTTCTGGACTAGCCAACTGTTGCAGCGCTGCTAATTCCTTAGCATTTATCTCGAAATTTGTCAAGTGTTTGCTGCCATTTGTTTGTCGGGAACGGGAGGTGGATTTGTACAAGCTACCGATTTCTGAAGAGAGTTCTGCCTCTAGGTTAGCTAGCTCGGACAAGCTGAAGGTTCCCCCAGAGGGTATACTAAACCCGGTTTGCCAGTTCGGATCGGTGAAATTTGGGATGAGCGGCTGTCTGGTGGCGCAGCAAACTTGGACTTGGGGCGCGAGGCCGGCTAAGGCTAGCAGGTGAAAAATGCCGTGGCTGAGGTGGGCGACAAGCACGGCGGCGGATTGGATTTCTGTGCGATCGGACAAACGCTCCAAACGGCTCAAATGTTCGCCCAGCAACCAAAAGAGTTCTTCTTGAGGTTCGTCGGAAAGGGCGCTGGCGATCGCCAATTCGGCCAGATATTGCGCGGCGGAGAGTTTTCCGAGGTTGCGGCTCAAACCCGGATGGGATTGTATGGTGTCGGCTTGGGTAATTTTATCGAGCGATCGGCCTTTGGCAATTAGAAATTCGTTGACAACAAATAATTCGCTTCTACCGCCAATGGTCGATCGTTGTTTGCGAACACCCGGTGCTACGGCTCGAATTAAGCCGAATTCCCGCGTCAAAATTGTCAGCACTCGATCGGATTCGCCCATCGGCGCACTCTTAAGATTGATTCCAGTTGCTTTGTAAGTTCGAGTCACTCGATTTTAGATTTTAGATTTTAGATGTACAAGGACAGTAGCAAAAACAGTCCGCGACGCAGAACTTTTATTAGATACTCGTTACCAAGCTCTGCCTGGTAACGCAGATCCAGAGGCTCTGCCTCCTAATCCCAGCCGAGGCAGAGCCTCTAAATATGGATTCCCAGGCCCAGCCTTGGAACCAGTTAATGACTAATGACAATTGCCCACTGTCAACTGACAACTGTCTAATGACTTTTATCTAAATTATCCCGCTGGCGAAGTAATTCAGGCCCGCGAGAAGTCCCCAAACGAGTTGCCCCAGCTACTACCAAGTCTAGAGCTTGTTCATGAGTACGAATTCCGCCCGCCGCTTTAATCCCGATCCTTCCCTTCGTAACTTCCTTCAGCAGTCGTACATCGTCAACTTTCGCCGGGCCAAAAAAGCCAGTGTTGGTTTTGATGTAGGCGACGCCGGCTTCCATACAAATCTCAGCCGCTAATTGTTTTTCGGCATCGGAAAGGAGCGAACTTTCGATAATTGCTTTAATGGTGAGATTGGTTTCTTCGCAAATTTGGGCTAGTTCCCGGTGGAATTCGTCGATTCTTCCAGCTTTCAACAATCCTAAGTTAACGGAGACATCTAACTCTACGGCTCCATTATCTGCTGCTTCTAGAGCTTCGTAAACTTTCACCGTTGAAGTCGAAGCACCAGTGGGAAAACCGATAACTGTACAGACTTTGGGAAGTTTGCCGTGCAGCAGCTCAACTGCTTGTCTGACGTAGGCGGGATACACGCAAACTGTGACAAAGCCAAATCTCTCTGCTTGTTGGCAACAGTGTTCTACTTGCTCTGGCGTAGCGGTGGGGTCGATCAGGCCGTAGTCGATCAAGGGGGCAATATCGATGTCTGCCTGGTTTGCAGCCATTGCTGTTTTTTCTCCGAAGTAACTACTTCCTTATTATGTAGCGAATTTACCAAAATCTTCGACCGAAAGCAGCCTGGGTAGAACCCCCCGGATTCATCCGTGAGGTCGCTTTCCCCAATTCTTCAATCTAAAATCTAAAATCTAAAATCTAAAATCTAAAATCGATTGACTTTACTCCGACCCTGATCGAGTACAAATATTCAATTCGCTGCTCGTAAAAACTCTTGTGGGAATTGGTTTCTCAATTAAAATCAAAAAAATAATATTTTGGTATCTGCCTTGAGATACATTTTTGATCTTTCTTTAGGTATACTTTGTTAAAAGGAGTTACGGTAGAGCCTGCGTCAGCTACGCTAGGGCAGAGCCTGGTAGCGGCTACTGTTTTTACTTTTAGTAGTGCTTTAAAAACATAAAAGCCAGTGCCAAGCATGAATCATTTAGAACTCGAACAAGAAATTGGGAAGATGGCTAGAGCGATGATGACTCGCAATAGCTTAATTGGTAAGGATTTGATTGCGGATCTCAGAGGGCGACTGCCTGTTGACAGTTTAGCTGCTTTGATGATTGTCAGTATTGAGCGTTTAATTTGGTATGACTGTGAGTCCGTGATCTGGAGTTTGAGTTATTTGATTCCTGCTGACGTGATGGAAGAAATTCGCCGAATCACTGCCTTGGTTGTTTGCCAGCGGTTGATGGGCAAGGGTTTTGTGCTGGGGAAAGATTTTAGTATTGATGGAACAGGCCAGTTGATGTTGAGTGAGAATGCTAAAACAGCAGTTGTGGTTGCTTGAACTGGGCAAGCAGAAGTAGGAGCTATTAGCACTATGAGATTTGCAGTTAGACTTGGGGCGCCCTAGGACTCTTTGTGTAACTGCAAACCTAATTCGGGATGCGGTGGTAAAAGTTGCGTGATTTACACAGAGTTAAGATTCGCAGCAGCTCTAAAAAACGATGAGTGCGGTTAGATAAAAGAGCATTTTACCAGAGGAAAATAGTTAGTTTCGACCGCAAATTGTTGAGGTTGTTACGGGTACTGTGTACGGGCGATCGCCCTGTATCAAATTTTTCAGATTTTTAGTGGAATTACAGTTTTACTCCACCTATGGTTTCATGTAGAATCATCCCTAAGATAGATACAAAATATTATGAACTTAATTCAAAACTTGGAAGCGGCTTGGTATTACCATCTGGGCTCGCGTCACCTCGAAGCTAACGATGATCATGGTGCTCTGGCGAACTTTAACAGAGCTTTGAAGTTGCAATCAGATCATTATAAGGCTTGGTTCGGCCGAGGTATGGCTCTGGGGAAATTAGAACGGCACTTAGAGGCGCTGAAGAGTTTTGATGAGGCCTTGGCGGTGGAGCCTAATGCGAGCTTTGGCTGGCACAACCGGGCTATTGCTTTAGGAAAGTTGGGCCGCTGGTTGGAGGCTCTCAATAGTTTTGACCGGGCTCTGGAGTTCAGTCCGTGCGCGGCGAGTATTTGGCACAACCGGGGACTGACACTGATCGATATGGGGCTGTACGAGAAGGCGGTTCTGAGTTTTGATCGCTCTCTAAATTTGTATCCGGAGGCTGCTTGGGCGTGGTACAACCGAGGTAATGCTTTGTTGGAACTCAAGCTTTACTATCAGGCGCTCAACAGTTTTGACCGGGCGATCGAGTTTAAGCCTGACGACGCGAAGGCTTGGTACAATCGCGGTATAGCTGCGAACTCTATGGGACTTTACAAACAAGCAGTGGCTAGTTTTAGCCGATCGATCGCTCTACAACCGGGCAGAGCCGATGCTGTGGGCGAACGGAGAGTTGCTTTGGAGAAATTAGTAGGTTTAAATCAGAGAAATGGCAAGTTTACGCCCACATCTGAGCGTCCCTTTGAAGATTATTTAATTTGGTACAACCGGGGTGTGGAATTGGCGCGAAAAGGCTGCTACTCTGAGGCGATTGCTTGCTACGAAACAGTCTTAGAAATAAATCCTGATTTTGCCAACGCTTTTTACAATAAAGCTTGCTGTTATGCGCTACTGGGATTCGCTGATTTGGCCCTTGACAATTTGCAGCGGGCTGTTGAGTTTATCCCTAATTTATACCGAGAGCTAGCTTTAGCTGACTCTGATTTAAGCTGCATTTGGAAACAAGAACGTTTTGAAGCGCTGATCCAAGGTTGATTTTACACAAAAAACAGCTCGCCAATGGGGCGAGCTGTTTTTTTGGGCGACGCAAATTCGATCGCCCGACAGTATTTGTGCAATCTTTGCTATTGCACAGAAACTCGGATTGAGGGCTTGACGGGCCTCTTGGCAACTACGATTACCCGGTAAGTGCCGGATTCCGGTAGTTGAGCAAAAGTTTGACCTTCGCCTTGATCCAGGAGTGCTCCCGACGGAGATTGGATCGCCAGATCTAGATTTTTGTTGCTAGAGCTCGCCCTAATTGTCTGTCCCTGCTTGCCTTGAAGTGTGATGGGCTGGATTTGGTAGCCGGACATTTTGAGTTTGACTGTGGCTTGTGTTTCCTTGAATGCTATGGGAATCGCGCGATCGGGCCGATAAGTCCACTTGGCGCTAAAGTCGCGTCCGAGTACGAAGCTAGTGGTTTCACCTTTCGGGGTAACTCGCACGCGATAGATGCCTGACTCTGGCAACTGGCCAATCCACTGATTGTCTGATTTTTCAATAACCCCCATATTTTCACCATTGGGACTGTACAGTTCGGCTGTCAGTTGTCCCGCCCACAGGGAGAGAGTGAGTTCTCGCCCTTTGATGCCTTCAAAAATATAGGTGGTGGGTTGGTTGATGGTTTCTCGGATTTCCGAGGTTGACATTCGCTTGATAGGTTCGAGGTTTGAAGCTGATTCAGAGGTAACGGGTTTGTTAAGGGTTTTTGTAATTTCCGAGGCAGCCATCAGCTCGCTCGGCGCAATTTTGGGGGCTACTGGGCTGGCAAATACTGATTTTGCCGTCATCATGAGTAGCATTCCAGTCAGTAAAATTAGTTTTTTCATGTCGCACTTCCGAGGGGGGGGTAAGGAGTTGTATATGGTTACTTGTATTTGCTTGTTTTCACCGGATTAAATCTGGCGATCGCACAGAGGCTACAAGAGGATATAGGATACACGTAAATATCCCGTACTTGCACAAAACCTGCTGGTAGCAAATTGGCAGTGCGGGAGCTAAGTAGTAGCCTCAATTTGTCGGGACATTTTAATGATACTCCTTACGCATAATATCATCACAGAATATTAGTAATTTTGTCTAGGGAGATTAAAACTTTTTCCGAGGTTCTTGCTAAAGAAATGCCCACACCCAAAAAACGCGGTGTCTGGGATTCTGGCTCTGCCTTGCTACTAGAAAAGGGCTAGCGCCCCACGGGGTGAGAACCCCTAGTGTTACTTCATTTTTGACGATCGCCTAATTATTTACGGCGGTGCGAACCCCATCTTACAATATTTGTAGCGTGTTAAACCCTTTTTTACGTAAGTTTTGATACTGTATGTTTGTAGGGAGGATTTAGTTATTATCTATGATAAAGACAAGTTTATCACTACCGAATCCGCCCTACAACACGAGGTTAATTTGTACTACGAAGCTGCCAGGATTTTCAGGTAAGCTTGTACTGTGTTGGACAACCCCATTTCTAGCGCTTCCGCAATTAAAGCATGACCAATTGATACTTCTAGTATATCAGGAATAGAGCAAAATTTAGCTAAATTTTGCAAATTTAAATCATGCCCAGCATTCACCCCTAAACCTGCTGATTGAGCGGCTTGAGCTGCTTCAACATATTGTTGAAAAACAGATTCAACTCTCCCTTCGCGAAAACCAGTTGCGTAGGGTTCCGTGTACAGTTCTACTCTGTCTGCTCCAACTTCTTTTGCTAGCGGCATGAGAGCAGCATCTGCGTCCATAAATAAGCTGACTCTGATACCATTGTCTTTTAATTTTTGAATGATTGGTAAGAGCCGATCGCGATTTTCGGGAATATTCCAACCGCTATCGGATGTTAGCACGTCGGGAGCATCTGGCACCAAGGTACACTGAGCCGGTTTTACGTCGCAAACTATATCCATAAATGGCGGCTGAAACGGATTTCCTTCGATGTTGAACTCAACGGTTAGCATTTTGGCTAATTCGTAAACATCGGCAGCTTTGATATGCCTTTCGTCGGGGCGCGGATGGACTGTAACGCCGTGAGCTCCGGCGGCAATTACTGTTTTGGCGGCTTCCGTAACGCTGGGGATACCGATGTTTCGAGAGTTTCTGAGGAGGGCGATTCTGTTGATGTTAACGCTGAGTTTTGTCATGGGATGTTAATCTTTAAGGTAGATGCTACTATATTAATCGCTTTCGGTAAGAAATCTTGAGCCTATGGCGATACTGTTAGGGCATTGTCAGAGGCCAAATTAGCTTGTGCAAGCGGTAAAGTTTCTGCAAATAAAGCCACAGCTATTTGCTGTTTTGCTGCCAAATCTTCAAGGTTGGCAATGCAGAAAAGCGGTGCGACGCGATCGACTATTTCGGGAGGAAAATCGCGGCTGAAATATTTGAGTTCAAAGTCGTATCTGTGGGGACGGTAAATCATGCCCAACAGTTCGACTAAGGGTAGAAGCGTCCAATTGTGATAGTTGCCGATCGCATCTACTAAATGTCCGCGATAAATCTCTTTTTTAACCAGAGGTTGCAGCAAATCGAAACGGATTTTAATTTCGTTGAATCTCGACTGCATTGTAGATAAATGTTTGCTTCGATCCAAAGGAGGCGGTACAATTAGATTAGCTTTGTCAAAGGCGATCGGGACTTTCCCGTGTCTCTCTATTTCCAGAAAATCGTTGCGGCTGCTGCGCCGAAAAACGGCGAAATCAATTAGCAAGAACGGCGGGGTTTCTTTCAGTCGCCAGAAACACTGCGATTGACCGTGCCAAGCGGGTTCTGGAACTCGATATTTGAGTTCGATTTCGCCAATTTCTGCGAGGGCTTTTTCAACAATATCAAATGTTTCTTCCACGCAGTTATCTTCAACCACAACCGCAATATCGAGGTCTGACCACTCGTCGGTGTATCCGTGGGCTGCGGAACCTCCTTGCCACAAAGCGAGAACAAAATCTAAAGGTTGTAAGGTAGAAACAATCTTTTCGAGAATGATTTGTCTCATGGAATCAAGCTATACTATTTGTTTTTATTGTAGCGCCAATTGTGTAAATGCCGTTTAAAGCAAAGCGCAATAGAAGAACAATTTAAAAGTCATAATTCAGGAGTCATTTTAAGGAATAATAATGCAGAAATCATAATTATTGCTAATTTTTCCTGGTTGTACATATTTTATGCTAAATTCTGACTTTTGACACCAGAATTATTGATCGATAAAATCTACTGCACGACGAATAGCAGCAATAACTGCTATTCGTTGTGTCCTCAAATAGGGCTGATAGATAGAATTTGCTGTCTGTTTTCAAGTTTAGCAATTTTGCAGTGGTCATCTCGGATTTATTGATGATTGTTTAAGCTGTGGGTATCAATAACAGCTTGCATCTGGCTCGAAGTAAAATCATTTCTGAAGAACTTTTTCCAGTTGCGGCGATCGGCAAAATGGTGTCCAATCGCAATCCAGACAACTGCTTTGCTGAAGCACAAGAGCGTGCAACTTTAACCCCAACAATGGTTTTGAGCTTAAAGAATCTGCCGACTGCTGATGCTTTTGATCGCTTTGCGAGCCGCATTACCTATGCTGCGGTGTTGATCTTTTAGTAAAGAAGTGAGCGGTGCGATCGCCCGTGCATCCCCAAACTTCTCCAAAGCCTTAACAGCATTCCTCCGCACGTTTTTATTCTGATCCTTGAGGGCCTCAAACAGGGGCAGTAAGGCAGGCTCGCCCAGCTTGACCAAAGACTCAATGGCTGCATCGTACACTTCGCAATCTGTATCCTGGAAGGTTTCGATTAGCGGCCGGGCGGCCCGTGCATCGCCAAGATGGCCCAAAGCCTTAGCAGCACTTGAGCCTATTTTCCACCCTTTATCTTTAAGCAGCGGAATGAGTGGCTCGACTGCACTAAGATCGCCCAGATTACCTAAAGCCTCCACGGCGTAAAAACGTACCAGGGGACTACTATCAGAAAGGGCATCAAGCAATGGTAAAAGCGATCGCCGATCGCCCAGCTTGACCAAAGCGCTAGCCGCTGCCTCTCGCACTCCTTCATCCTCATCTTTAAGCGTTTCAATCAGCGGTTCCACCGCCCGTAAATCACCCAACTCCTCTAGAGCTTTTGCGGCTGCTTTACGGGTAATGTGCGAAGCCTGTTTCAGAGCTTCGATCAGTGGCTCGACGGCTCGCAAGTCCCCAATTTTTGCCAGAGCGCTAGCCACCCGCCCAGCATCGTCAAACGCCCTCTTCTTAAAAGATTGGATCAGCGGTTCGACGGCACGGGTGTCGCCTAACTCACCCAAAGCATCAGTAACAGCATAGTAGACCTGGATATTTGAATCCCCAAGAGCATTGATAAACGGTACAACTATCCGCTCATCGCCCATACGGCTTAAAGCCCTGGCAACCTCGGAGCGCGCGTAGCTCTCTTGCTCATTTTTAAGAGCGTCGATTAGTGGTTCGATCGCCCGCTTGTCACCAATCCGATCTAAAGACATCGCAGCAAACCGACGCACAGACACGTCAGAGTCATTTAGCAGTGCCGATATCAGCGGTTCAACTGCCCGCGCGTCGCCGATCTGACCCAAAATATAGGCAGTTTCTTCACGCACTTTGCAATCACGATCTTTAAGCAACTCGATTAGCAGTTCAACGTCTTGGTTGCCCTTAAACTTGCCCAAAGCATAGATAGCTTGCTCGCGTACCTGGCTATTTTCATCTTTGAGCATATCGGCGAGCGGTTTAATAGCCCGATCGTCCCGCAGCCGACTTAAGGCTCTGATAACAGCTTCGCGCACTTGCCAATTAGAATCTCCAAGCTGATCGATCAGAGGTTCAACCGCTTTTTTGTTGTCAATCCAGCGCAAAGACTCGATCGCACTCAAACGCACTTTGTCATCTCCGTCACCGAGCGCTTCAATCAGCGCTGGAACTGCCTGTTTATCCCCAATGTTGCCCAAAGCCTTAGCCGCACTTTGTCGCACAAAACTATCTTCATTCTTAAGTGCATTAATCAATCGCAATTGCGACAGTTCGCCCAAGTAACCCAGAGATCCGGCAGCATCCTGGCGTAGAGGATGATTTGGCTGTCTGAGGATATTGAACAGTAATTCAATGGCACTGGTTCCCGTTAACTGGTTTAAAGCCTCGACAACAGCCAGACGCGGCTCCTCAACCTTCAGCCCCGTAAACAGTGGCACGTAGCCGCCATTTTCCCTTGCATCGTTACCCATCGCAAAGCCACACCTTAATTCATTTGAATAGTTAAGTGATTTTATTAGTGGATCAATAGCTCGCTTATCGCCCATTTTGCCCAAAAATCGGGCTATATTTGGGAGCAAATCTGCGCTCCAGCCACCGTCCTTAAGCATCTGAATAAACAGTTCAACCACACGCGGGTCGCTAAAATTGCTCAAGGCTCCAACTGCTTGTGAGCGGACATTCCCATGAGAGTCTTTAAGCACCTCAATTAGCGGCTCAATGGCTCGCACATCACCTAATTGACCTAGAGCTAGGGCGGCTTCGGCACGCATCCAGTTGTACCCATCTGGGGCAGCCACACGGTCCTCCTCATCTTTAAGCACTTGCATTAGCGGTTCTACCGCCCGCACATCCCCCACAGCCACTAAAATTGTGACGACTTTCTTGCGTACCCATACAGAAACCGAGGCATTCAGGAGGACTTCAATCAACGGTAATACCACAAGCTCACCCAGCTTGACTAAAGCTGTAATGGTATGTTCTGGCACACGTTCATTGCCTTTCCAATCTTTTAATTTATTTATTAATGGTTCAACCACCGACAAGCCGCCCAACTCACCCAAGGCGAGGGTGGCAGCTTTTTGCATCTCCCACTCCGAGTCATTGAGCGCGTTAATCAGCAAGTCAATAGCTCTCAAGTCCCCCAACTGACCCAAAGCTTTGGCAGCACAACAGCCTACCCACATATACCGATCGCTCAGGGCGATGCTCAGGGGTTCAACTGCCCGCACATCACCTAGCTCACCCAAAGCGGTAGCGGCATTACTACGCACGTTGTCATCGCCATCTTTTAGAGCATGGATGAGCGGCTCAACTGCCTGCCGATCGCCTAGATAACCTAACGCAACAGTGACACTACAGCGCACATAACAGTTCGTATCCTTGAGGGCATTAATCAGAGACTCTACTGCCCGTGTGTTGTCGGTGTGCCCAACCTTACCCAAGGAAAACGCAGCTAGTCGGCGCACCTCAGCATCATTATCTTTGAGAGCTTCTATCAGCGGTTCACTCGCCCGCTTATCCCCAAGCTCACCCAAAGCTTGGGCAGCACTCCTACGAACATCAAAGTCAAAGTCCTTGAGTGCCTCGATCAGTGGCAGGGTGGCTCGTGCGTCGCCTAACTTGCCCAACGTCTCTACGGCTTGAAACCGCACCCATTTATTCTCATCGGCGAGCGCGTTGAGCAACGGTGATAATACCAGTTCACCAAGCTTAACTAAAGCCTCTGTAGCTGTCCGACGCAGCGCCCACTCATCATCCCTAAATAGATTGATTAGTGGGTCGATAGCTCGATCGTCACCCATCTCACCCAAAATCCGGGCAGCCGTACCCTGTACCGGAGTATGCTCATCTTTGAGGGCGCGAATCAGGGGTTCAACCGCTTGCTTGTCACC
>NZ_JAUBQQ010000067.1:16465-34815 GCF_036701335.1 Microcoleus sp. Pol12B5
AGGGGTTCAACCGCTTGCTTGTCACCGAGTTGACCTAAAGCGGAGGCGGCCCGCTGGCGGACTTGTGTCACTGAGTCATTGAGGGCGCGAATCAGGGGTTCAACCGCTTGCTTGTCACCGAGTTGACCTAAAGCGGAGGCGGCCCGCTGGCGGACTTGTGTCACTGAGTCGTTGAGGGCGCGAATCAGGGGTTCAACCGCTTGCTTGTCACCCAGTTCACCCAAAACAATGGCACTACTCTGGCGCACTTCCCACTCTGGGTGTCTGAGGGCGTCAATCACAGATTCAATACCCAAAGCCCTAACAGCACTCTGGCACATTTCCACATCTAAGTTTTCGAGAGCATTAATCAGAAATTCAACCGATATCATAGGTTTTTCCTGTTTACGTCATCGCCCATCGCCACTCTGGCACAAGAATTATCACAGCCGCCCAAAAATATTGATCTAGTAACTACTCCGGCTAAGATGCAGTATGAAGGACAGCTTTATGTAAGACTCCGAAATATTTTATACTTACTTTTTGGACAACAGTTATGCTCTGGGTATTTTAATTGTTGTGCATGATGAGATTTACTAAACTTAACTACTGCCAATATTTATCAAGCAGTTCTGTCAACTATATAGTAACCAACGAGTGCCAAGCATTGACCTGACAATTTTGAGCAGCCAGCGTTTGACAGACCCAGATTGACGTTAAGGCGATCGCCCGCGATATGAAAATCAGCTTTATATTGTCAGAATCAGAAACTTGCCCGCTGTCCGGTAACATGAGAAAGGATTAATTTTTAACAGCGCGGCATGGCTACTATTTGGGAACTCGACTTTTACAGCCGTCCAATCATAGACGAGCGAGAGAAAAAAAAATGGGAAGTGTTGATCTGCGAAAGCCCGCTGAATGTAGGCGACAAGGCCGAATCTCTGTTTCGCTACTCACAATTCTGCTCCAGTTCTACCGTGAATTCCCTGTGGCTGGCGGGTGCAATTAAAGATGCGATCGCCGCAGCACCGAAACGCCCCGAAAAAATCCGCTTTTTCCGCCGCCAAATGGCGAACATGATTACCAAAGCCTGCGATGACTTGGACATTCCCGCCGCCTGCAGCCGCCGCACCCTCGCCCTTAGCCTGTGGCTGGAAGAACGGATGCAAGACGTTTATCCCGCCGAACCGGGCTATCAACCGGTTGTGAACCCGAGCGTTCAATTTGTACCCGAAACGCCAGTTGCGCTGCCGGATGCTTTAATCGGCGAAAAATGGGCGTTTGTGAGTTTGCCGATCGCAGCTTTTGACGAAATGTCCGAGTGGGATATCGGATTTGGCGAAGCTTTCGGACTGCCGATGACACGCCTCGCCCCAGAAACGCAAATTCCGGGACTAATTATCTACTCGTCGAGAGCAACAGCCCTGGCAGGTTGGATGTCGGGCTTGGAGTTGGCTTTTCTGAAATTTGAGAGCGGCCCACCCGCTAGGCTGGTATTAGATACGGGAGCTAATGATCGTTGGATTTTAGCTAATCTCAGAGACGCAGCAACTGAGAGAGAAGCGAAAGGATTTGAAGCTGCTAAAAAGCAAGCAAAAAAAGTACATTTCTTAGCAATTCAGTCGAATCCCGAATCGGAATCTTTTGCAGGATTTTGGCTGCTGCACGAACTAACTATTTAGTCATTAGTTATTAGCCATTAGTCATTAGTTATGAGTCAATATAGCTGTTAACTCTAGACTAATGACGGTAGATTATTAACTGATGACTGATGATCAATGACTGTAAAATCTGGTTATCGCCAATTACACCAGTTTTCCCAAAAGAATCTAAATGTAGACCCGTGAACCCAACCCCTATCCAGTAAGTTATTGCCAATTCTTTAATCGAAAATCGAAAATCGAACCGCCCATTACCAACCACCGAGAACAATGACCAATCACCAATCAGCAGAACAACTGTTAGAACTAGCCACCAAAGCAGGTGCAGAAGCTGCTGAGGTATTGGAATCGCAATCGCTCTCACGGCCGGTCTTTTTTGAAGCCAACCGCCTCAAACAGCTAGAAACCGCCCAAGCAGAAGGCATTGCCCTAAGGCTGTGGCGGGATGGGCGGCCGGGTTTGGCGGTGGCCTACGGGCCTGTGGAACCGCAAATTTTGGTGGATAGGGCGATCGCACTTTCGCAACTCAACGAACCGGAAACCATCGAACTAGGCACCGGTGAGAAAGTTGTCTATCCCGATCTCGGAGTGTCAGTGTCGGCCGAACAGCTAGTAAACTGGGGCAAAGAGGCGATCGCGATCATCCGGGAAGCCTATCCAGAAAGCCTCTGCACCGCCGAACTCGACTGCGAAATCGAAAGCACTCGCTTGGTGAACACCAAAGGTTTGGATTCGAGTCACACCGACACCACCCTCAGCGGTTACTTATCAGCAGAATTAGTGCGGGGCGAAGATTTCCTCAACATTTGGGAAGGCGAAACCGAACGCGGCACCCTCGACTTAAACACCAGCGCCAAGCGGGTTTTGCAGCGTTTGGAATGGGCGAAAGACAATGTAGCCCCCGCTACGGGTCGCGTGCCGGTGCTATTTACAGCCAAAGCCGCCGACTTGCTTTGGGGGACTGTCTGTGCCGCGCTGAACGGCAAACAGGTACTCGAAGGCGCTTCGCCTTGGAACGATCGATTAGGCCAACAAGTGACATCCCCGCTTGTCACCCTCTCGCAGCAGCCGGATATCGGGCCCTATAGCTGTCCCTTTGACGACGAAGGTACTCCCACTCGGGCGATCGTCTTTATCAACAGCGGAGTGTTGCAGCTATTTTATACCGATCGTACCACCGGTCGAGCCTTGGGCAGTGGCACCACCGGCAACGGATTTCGGCCGGGTTTGGGCAGCTATCCGACGCCGAGTTTGTTCAATATTTTGATTAAGCCAGGTTCGCTTTCGTTAATCGATTTAATCGCTAAATTAGACGACGGAATTGTAGTCGATCAAATGCTTGGTGGCAGTGCTGGAATTTCCGGCGATTTTTCAATTAATGTCGATCTCGGCTACCGAGTCAAAAAAGGTCAAATAGTCGGCAGAATCAAAGACACAATGGTAGCTGGCAATGTCTACAACGTCCTCAAACAATTGGTAGAATTGGGAGGAGACTCCGAGTGGAACGGTTCTTGCCAAACACCGTCTCTAATTGTAGAGGGATTGTCCGTCATCGGCAAGAATTAAAGTCAGTTGGGAGTTGTCTGTTGTCATCAATCATCAATCATCAGTCAACAGTCAACAGTCAACAGTCAACCGCCAACAGTCAACAGTCAACAATTCCCACACATAATATGCGTATTTGTTTTATCGGCGATTCTTTTGTAAACGGTACTTGCGATCCCAAATGTCTCGGTTGGACAGGACGGATTTGCGCGGCCGCTTGCGGACAAGGACACGATATTACCTACTACAATTTAGGAATAAGGGGAGAAACCAGTGCCGATATAGAAACTCGTTGGTTCAACGAAGTTTCTCGCCGCTTACCTCACTACGGCGATGGCAGAATAGTATTTTCCTTTGGCGTCAACGACACTTATCGAGACAACGAAAAAAATCGCATAGAAGTTGAAAAATCAATTGAAAATGCTCGCTGTATTCTCTCATCAGCCCAAGAAATATTTCCAGTATTAATGGTAGGGCCACCGCCAGTTATCGATAGCGATCGCACAAGCCGGATTGCCAACTTATCCGAACAGTTTGCCCAAGTTTGCAACGAGTTAAATGTGCCTTATTTAGATGTTTGCACCCCGCTGCAAAACTCAGAAATTTGGCATAAAGAACTTACAGAAAATGACGTTTCCCATCCCCGCGCCGCCGGTTACGCTGAATTGGCGAAAATAGTTCACAATTGGGACGGTTGGAAAGCTTGGTTTAAAAATATCAATATATCAGATCAAGAGACAGTAACGCTGTTCCGAGCCGTCGGCAAAAAAGAAATGGAACTGATTAAAGAAAGCGATTTTCTGGCATTTCCCCCGCGCTTATCCTTTCAGCCTACTTTTTATCCCGTAATTCACAAAGCCTATGCCATACAAATTGCGCGAGATTGGAATACAAGAGATGCAGCATCGGGATATTTCGGCTATGTCACGCGCTTTCGGGTGGCGACAGAATTCTTAAAAAAATATCCAGTTCAAAATGTGGGCAGTTCGATTCACCAAGAATATTGGATTCCGGCAGAAGAATTGGCTCAATTTAATCAAAAAATTGTGGGCAAAATTGAGATTTTTGCGGAATATCAACCCTAAACTCGGAGCTAACTATGCTTGAATTTAATCAATTTTCAGTAGTGAGTTTTGACTGCTACGGCACTCTGAGAGATGGGGAAAGGGGAATACTGCTAGTCTTGAGACAATTGCTGTCAAGTCACGAGATATATTTGGGTAAATCGCCGACACGAAAAAACAGGATTTTGCGCGACACTGCCGGCCAGCGGCCAGCCTGATTTAGAAGTGCCGGATTTAAAAACACTGGTGGAGGCTATAAGGTAAAAAAATCGCAGATTGATATCAAATCCGGTAGCATCGGAATTACAGCAGATTTTAGGTAAGTATCGAAGGATTTTTCGCTAAAGTGCGATCGAGCAGACAATTCTCAGGCTATCTACGCTATTTATGCCGTACATAACTATCCCTAAACAATTTAGGGAACCTTCCAGGGTCATCAAATCTCAACTGTTTTTACGGCCGAAACGCCTAGCCATTTTTGAAGCTTGTCTGATCGGCTTGGTGGCAGGACTGGCAGGCGTTTTGCTAAAGTCAGGAGTTGGATGGCTCGGCAGTTGGCGAGTTGCTACCTCGACATTAATCCCAGCTTGGATATTGCTTCCGGCTGTCGGTTTATTGGGCGGGTTGCTGACAGGTTTCTTGGTAGAGCGTTTTGCTCCAGAAACTGCCGGCAGTGGCATTCCTCACGTCAAAGCTGCTCTCGGCGGGGTTAATCTTTCCTTAGATTTGCGAGTAGCTGTCGCCAAACTTCTGACCACTATTTTAGCAGTTGGTTCCGGTTTAACTTTAGGCAGGCAAGGCCCGACTGTGCAAATAGGAGCATCTTTGGCCGGCTGGATAGGTCACTTGATGCCCACTTCCCCAGACTACCGCCGACAATTGATTGCTTGCGGTGCTGCTGCCGGATTGGCTGCTGGTTTCAATGCTCCCATTGCAGGAGTTTTGTTTGTCGTTGAAGAACTCCTGCACGACGTTTCGGGATTGACTTTAGGGACTGCAATTATCGCTTCATTTATCGGTGCAGTTGTTTCGCAGCTTTTGGGCGGCGATAGTTTAAGTTTGAACCTTCGCGAGTACCAAACCAGTTTTGATGCTCAGGAAATTCCGTTTTATATACTGTTAGGAGTTTTAGCGGGATTGCTGGGAGCTTTGTTCACCAAAGGGATTATTGCTAGCTTGCAATTTAACAGGAGATCGCTCAAATTAGCTTTGCCTGTGCGAATGGCTTTAGCTGGCATAATCTGCGGTTCAGTAATAGCTTTTCTCCCAGCAACTTTCCGCGATAATACGGGTTTACGGGAGTTTATGCTGACCGGTGAAGCAAGCGGCATAACGAGTTTAATTGCTTTTATAGCTCACTTTTTTCTGACAATTATTTCCGCTGCTTCTGGAGCTCCGGGAGGATTGTTTTCCCCTGCCCTAGTTATGGGTTCTGCACTCGGTCACATGGTGGGAATTGTGCAGGCAGATTCCCTGGGTGTTGGTTTGCCGGTAACTTACGCTTTGGCGGGAATGGGAGCGTTTTTTTGTGCGGTTTCTAGGGCGCCGATTACTGCGGTAGTGATTGTGTTTGAAATTACGGCGGATTTCAAATTAGTGCTGCCTTTGATGATCTGTTCTGTAGTTGCTTATCTGGTGGCGGAAAAGGTGGACAGTGGCTCTTTGTACGATCGCCTTTTGGAGTTTAACGGCATTCAACTGACAAAGGCAAAAGCTGCGAGCAATACTTTGAGCGACTTGCACGCAGATGACGTGATGCAGCGCCGAGTTGAAACTCTTTCGAGTCTGCTGACTTTCGATGAAGTGATGCAGGCTTTTTCGCGATCGCACCACCGAGGATTTCCAGTAGTTGAAGATGGCAAATTAGTCGGAATTGTCAGTCAAACCGATTTGGCAAATGCCAGCGGGCGCAATTTGTCCGGCAACTCCCTGCTTAAAGAATTTATGACTGTACAGCCGATCGCAGTCAAAGCAAGCGATACTTTAAGCGAGGTATTGTACAGGCTCAACAACTACAATATCAGCCGTTTGCCAGTCGTAGAAGGTCGGCGTTTGGTGGGAATTATTACCCGCAGCGACATTATCCGAGTTGAATCCGATCGCCTCAGCGGAGAAACCACCCAGGGCCCGCATCCAGAACCTTCTTATGTTGTCTATCAAACCAAAGCCCCGCAAGTGGGAAACGGCCGCTTATTAGTACCGCTTTCCAATCCCCAAACAGCACCCGCTTTGCTGCGGCTGGCTGCGGCGATTGCGCGCGATCGCAATTACGAATTAGAATGCCTGCAAATCATCATAGTACCGCGTAACAGTTCCCCCTCAGAAAGCGCAGTGCGGACAACCAAAAGCCGCCGCTTGCTACAACAAGCAGAGCGAATAATTCGCCATTGGAACTTGCCGGTACACACCCAAATACGGGTAGCTCACGACGTGCCTAACGCGATTTTGGAGACAATAAAGGAGCGACATATCGATTCAATTTTGATGGGCTGGCAAGGCGAATTTTCCACAAAAGGACGCATTTTTGGCGATGTGGTGGATACCGTAATTCGGCAAGCAGGCTGCGAGGTTATTTTGGTGAAGTGGAGCGAAAAACTATTAGCAACACGTAAGAAAAATGAGTTTTCCCCCATTTTCAGCGGGCGAAAATATACGTCTATTGAATGGGAATTCAATACCGAAGGAGTTGATGGTGGAGATAATCCCGCATTGGCGATATCCTCAGATTCATTAGCGACTCCAGAGACGGAACTTTCCCCGCCGAATTCAGACATTCCAGGGCCAGAATTGGGGCTGCACACGCTGATGGGTTTGCACCGCTGGTTGGTGCCTATTCGCGGCAGTTACAAGCAAGCTGCGGCTTTGCGGCTGCTACCTGCTTTGGTGGCTGCGAGTGCTGTACCGGAGATTAAATTGTGTCAGGTTCATCAGCCTTCTGTTGCAGAACCCGATCGCGGAGAATTAAAGCAAGCTGCGGAGTTTATCAAGCGCCGGGTTAGCTGTTCGATAATAGCGACTTCGGTTTGCGCTAAATCGGTTTCTGATGCTTTAATTGATTTGGCTCAGAACGATCAGTGCGATGCGATCGTCCTGGGAGCGAGCCGTGAAGGGCTGCTGAAGCAGGTGATTCACGGGAATATCCCGGAAGCTGTGGCGCGCGGGTGCGACTGTACAGTCATTTTAGTGCGATCGGCCTCTTAGCGAACCAGACGGGAATCCCCCTTCTTCCTGACATCCGTTAAATACCGAATCCGTTGCCGAATTTCCTTCTTATGGCAGCCAAAAATCGGGAATGAATGTTTTAGTCAAACTGCGAGTAAACTGATTAATCTTTCTCCCAATTTGAATGTGCGGTTCGTCAGCTTCCACGGGAATAATTGCGGCTTTATTTCCGATTCCGAAACGCGAAATTACCAAATTAGCCGCTTCCAAACCAGTAACATAAGCCTTTTCCTGCGACCAAGAGCCGTGACGGGTCACAACCCAATCGCCACTCATGAATACATTATCATAACTTGTTACGGCAGGCAACAAATACTGATAGCTGCCAGGGGCAAAATGCGTCACAGCCCGCGATAGCCGAATCGCGCTGCTGTCAATTACTTTTGCCTCCCGAAAAGCCGGAATGCAAGTCGCTAAATCCCGCTGAACTAAGGAAACTATTTGCTCATCTTTCAGGGGAATTAATTGATTTGCGTGATAAAAGTCAGCTTCGACAACTGTTCCCGGTTCGTCTCGAAATTCGTCGTGCAAAGCATTCAAATCAAAAAACGTCCAACCCGTAGTTGAACTAAATCCAAAACAGGCATTAGAAGGCAAGGGAATGTCAATTTTTCTGTCAAACCACAGGCGAACAGCTAACACATCAACTGCACCCAAATTCATCGCGTCCCGAAACTCTGGGCGACTTTGCAAAGCTGGGCTGCTGCTAATAATTTTTTGCATTCCCGTGACGCCAACTGCAAAAATAACTGCATCGGCCTCGAAGGTTTCTTCGCCGCAAACAACGCCTGTGGCTCGGTTGTGGCTGTCAATTACTAAGTCAGTAACTCGCTGCTTTGTCAATACTTTTGCGCCTAGTTTTTCCAGGCGTTCTACCCAGGGACGAAATATCATTTCTCCGACTGTTCCGCGACACCAAACTACATCAAAATCCGATTGGTGGGCTAATATGAAATAATAAAGCATTCCCAAAGCTGCGGCGGCCGAACATTGTTCTCCTGGTGCAAATAAACCTACTAATAACATAGGCTCAAAAGCATCGCGGTACAGTCTTGCAGAAACGCCAAACTGTTTGAATAGTTCGCGGGCTGTGACGCGATCGTACCTGCGCCAAGCTTCGTCGGAATTGTCGAAATCTAGGACGGCGTAGAGTAAGGGTAAGGCGGAAAGTCGATCGACTAATGGCAGTCTTTTAAATCTGGTGTAAAGAAAGGTTCCTAACGGTGTGGGCAGGCGCGGTTCGTCCTGAAAAATCGGCGATTCTACTTCCAATCCCGCTGGTGAATACTGACAAGAACGAGTCCAAGGCGTGAAGGGATCGAGTCCTAATTCCTTGACTAAGGAAAAGATATTTTGGTAGGGGTACCAGAAGCCATGAATCCCAGCTTCTACGGAACGCCCGCCGGCGGTTTTCCACCCTGCAACTAAGCCACCCGGATAAGGGCCTGCTTCTAGCAGGGTGACATCATAGCCTTGCTGGGCTAGGTGATAAGTAGCGCCTAAACCGGCCCATCCTGCACCGACGACGACTATTTTGGGGGTTGACGATTCTGCTGACATTGTGTACCTCTTGATAATTTATTCATGATGACATAATTCATAAAATGCGGATTTGATATAAAATGTGTTGCATTATGTGCTAAATTTCGCTTGAGTAAATAATGAGTGTCAAAAACCGCCAGCAAACTAACCTGTTGTTGCTCTTATTTCCCGGTACGGCGTGGCTGATGGTTTTCTTCATTTTGCCCGTGCTAATTGTACTTTTGTACAGTTTCTTAGAACGCGGTACTTACGGCGGTGTTACTTGGATATTTACTCTCAGCAACTACCAGCGTTTGTTCAGTGGACTTTTCTTAGGAGTAATTGGGCGATCGCTGTGGCTGGCTTTTCTAACAACTGCCGCTTGCTTGTTAGTTGGCTATCCCCTGGCATTCTTCATCGCCACCCGTTCTCCCCGCTGGCGAAATGCTTTGCTTTTGCTGGTGATTATTCCATTTTGGACTAATTTTTTAGTGAGAACTTACGCCTGGATTATACTGCTGCGTAGCGAAGGAGTAGTTAACACAGCCCTGCAAAGCCTGCAAATTATTAGCGAACCGTTAAACTTGCTTTTTACGCCTTTCGCTGTGGCGATCGGTCTTATTTACGGCTATTTACCTTTCATGGTTCTGCCTTTATATTCTAGCATAGAACGCTTCAATTTTTCATTGGTAGAAGCCGCTCACGATTTAGGGGCTAATGATATTCGCACTTTCTGGCGCGTATTTTTACCATTAACAACTCGCGGCATTGTTGCAGGCTCTATTTTAGTTTTTGTTCCCGCTGTCGGCGCTTTCATCACGCCGGATATATTGGGCGGATCTAAAACAGTTATGGTGGGAAATTTGATTCAGAATCAGTTTATGAGAGCCCGCGATTGGCCTTTTGGTTCGGCGCTTTCTATGCTGTTGATGGTAATCATATTGATTCCTGTGTTAATTTACTTCCGCGTGTCTGACGAAACCGAATAAGGTAAGGTATATACAAATCGTTGCACCCTGCGTTTAGCTTAAGATGCGCTAATGATTAATGACTAATCACTAATGACTAATGACTAAAACAAAACTAGATTTACTCGTGCGGGCCATCGGCAAAAAGTGGCTTTGGGTACAAGCTGTACTAGCATTTGCCTTTCTTTACTTGCCAATTCTCATCTTAATTATTTACTCCTTTAACGCCTCCAGATTCAATGCCGTTTGGCGTGGCTTTACCCTCGATTGGTACCGCAGTTTGTTTAGCAATGCAGGCGCGACGATTGCTACGAGTAGCAGCGCCGGAATCTGGACAGCCCTTAACAACAGCTTGCTAATTGCAGCTATTTCGACCGTGTTAGCGACAATTTTTGGTACAATGCTCGCCCTAGCACTGGAACGCTTTCATTTTCCGGGGCGCAAAGCAGTAGAAGCTTTACTGTTTTTGCCGATTATTATGCCAGAAATTACGATCGGCATTTCGCTGCTAGTTTTCTTTACGCTAGTATTTCGGATCGTAGAAAATCTTACGGGAATTCGCCTGAATCTCGGCTTACCTACCGTAATTATAGGTCACATTGTCTTTAATATTTCCTTTGTGACTATTACTATAAGGGCGCGTTTGGCGGAACTAGATCCTCAATTAGAACAAGCAGCTTTTGACTTAGGCGCTAACGAATGGCGGGCTTTTTGGCGAATCACTCTCCCTCTAATTTGGCCCGCTATTTTCAGCGCCGCACTGCTGGCTTTTACTCTGTCGCTGGACGATTTTGTCGTGACATTTTTTACCACAGGCGTTGGTTCCATGACGCTACCATTATTTGTTTACGGCATGATAAAGTTCTCAGTGACGCCAGCGATTAATGCCATTTCAACTTTGATGTTGTTGGCTTCCTTATTGCTGGTTGTATCATCGTTAAAAGTTCAGAAAAGTTAAAATAATTGCTTTCTGTGTCATAATTATTTTTGTCTGCAACTAACACAACCTATGAAACGCCTGCTGACTTTCCTACTTTTGTTCGTGATGAGTGCAACAATGGCTTTCGGGTGTAGCCGCACAGGTAGCAACCAACAGCAACTGCTCAGCATTTACAATTATGCAAGTTATATCGCCCCAGAAACGATCGCCCAATTCGAGAAAGAGAACAATGTTAAAATTCAATACGACACTTTCGAGAACAGCGACGCACTCTATGCCAAACTCAAACAGGGAAACCCCGGTTACGACTTAATATTTCCCGCCGATTACATGGTGAAAATCATGATCGCAGAAAATATAATTGAGCCGCTGAATTTAAACAATATTCCCAACCAAAAGAACCTAGAACCTAAGTTTATCAATCAAGCTTTTGACCCGGGCAACAAATATTCGCTGCCCTACCAGTGGGGAACCATGGGAATTGGCTACAACGTGAAAACAATCCAGGGAGAAATTAACAGTTGGGGGGTGATGTTCGACCCGAAATATACCGGAAAAGTCGCGTGGCAAGACGATGCCAGATACACATTAGCAGGAGTTTTAATGTATTTAGGATTTGATCCAAATACCACCAATCCCGAAGAGATTAACAAAGCCCGCGATTTGCTGATTAAAAGTAACAGTATCATTGCAGCTTTTGTCCCCGACACCGGGCAAAATATGCTAGATCAAGGAGAAGTAAATTTGACAATGGAATGGAGCGGTGATATTTTCCAAGTGATGACAGAAAATCCTAATCTCCGTTACGCTATTCCCAAAGAAGGAACAATCATTTTTTCTGACAACATGGCTATTCCCAAAGGTGCGCCCCAGAAAGAGTTAGCGGAGAAATTTATTAACTTTATTTTGCAACCAGAAGTAGGCGCCCAAATTTCTAATTTTACCCACTTCGGATCGCCCAACAAAGCAGCAATTGATCAAGGTTTAATCGATCCGAAAGATTTGAATAATCCTCAAATTTACCCGCCGGCTGAGGTGTTTGGTAAAATGAAATTATTGGAGGATGTCGGGAAAGCAACTGCTTTGTACGATCGAGCTTGGACGGAAGTTAAAGCAGGGGCAGGAAAGTAGATATAAAAGAGGTTTCTGCCCAGCCTGGATCACTTAAATTTTGAGTTTGCATGGGAGTTGCACCCTCATCAAGAACGGGCTCTCCGGCCCGTTCCACAAAACTTAATTTTCTTGTGGAACGGGCCGGAGAGCCCGTTCCTAAACAAGTAATTGAGAATGGTGCAATATATCAGTTTAACTGGACTCGAACTCAGATTTTTATTACTCACACATACTAACAGAATGCACTCTGTCGAAGTTTTAGAAGTTTCCAAAGTATTTAAAAGTGTCCGCAGTCAAGATTTCTTAGCTGTAGACAATATCAACCTGCAAATTTACGATCGAGAATTCTTTTCTTTACTCGGCCCTTCTGGCTGTGGCAAAACTACCACTTTGCGAATGATCGCTGGTTTTGAAATTCCCACAGCCGGCGAAATTTACATTCACGGCCAACCGATGCAAAATCGCCCGCCATTTCACCGCCCAGTAAATACGGTATTTCAAAATTATGCTTTATTTCCGCACATGACAGTAGCACAAAATGTCGCTTTTGGCTTGGAAATGGAGAATATACCTCAGAAAACAATTGGCGATCGCGTTGCTGAAGCCTTAGCATTAGTACAATTAACCGAGGTAGGAAAACGCTATCCCCGCCAACTGTCAGGGGGACAGCAGCAGCGAGTAGCACTAGCAAGAGCATTAGTCAAACAGCCGTCTGTTTTGCTGTTGGATGAACCCCTAGGAGCGCTGGATTTAAAATTGCGTAAAGAGATGCAATTAGAATTAAAAAAAATGCAGCGAAAATTGGGAATTACGTTTATTTATGTAACTCACGATCAGGAAGAAGCGCTAACGATGTCGGACAGAATTGCAGTGATGGATGGAGGAAAACTGCAACAAGTTGGGACGCCTGTTGATATTTATGAATATCCTAAAACGCGGTTTGTTGCTGATTTTATTGGCGACAGTAATTTTTTAAGTGGCCAAGTAGTAGAAAAGCAAAACGGTAAAATAATCGTGTTGGTTGACCAGGAGTTACCAGTGTTAGTTGCAACAGCCGAAGATATCCCTGCTGGGAAAGTTCTCACCCTGGTGTTGCGGCCAGAAAAAGCTGCTATTTATCCGGCTAATTATGAGGATGGAAATAGCTGGCCGGGAATAGTAGAAGAGGCTATTTATATTGGCACTGACACGCGCTATACGGTGCGGTTGACTGCTAAAAGTTCGATCGCCCTTCGCCGACAAAACTTGCACAGAGATGACTTGCAGCGACACCAAGTCGGCGACAGCGTTCGAGTTGCCGTGCCGCCGGAAAGTATTTGCATTTGTTGACACTCAAGCGGGCTGAAGCCACTGAGATTCTTTGGAAGATTGAGGGGCAGACTGAAGATGCGATTCCTTCCCGGTAGAAGATAATCTACTTTTTCCTTCTGCTTCCTCCTTCTTTCTGGCCGTCTTCGCGGTTCAATAATATAGACAGTATTGGTGCTAAATTCGCGTTTGACTTTGCAAAATTTCCTCCAACAGCCGCTCTTGACTTTTCGCAGGTTCCTTGCAAGTCAAACACTCGCAAACTAACCCGATAACACCTTCAGGCAAATCAGCCTCAATCTGACAGACAGCAGTCGGATAATACTGCGAAATCAACCCGGAAATCTGGTCTGGTGACGTGCGGATCAGGGTAGAATGCTGATACCAGTCGATCGCCGACAGTAGACTCGGACAAGCTTGGGGAGCATCTTGCACAATACTGCTGAAAGCTTGCAAACCTTGCTCCGCGCGATCAAGATATTCCAAATTCGGGCCCAACAGCGCGAGGCGAACCAAAGATGCGATCGCAATTCCATTCGCAGCCGGAGTTGCATTGTCTATATAGCTGCGTTCCCGCACCAACAAATCTCCGCTAGCATCCTTAGCAGTATTGTAATATCCTCCCAATTCCACGCTCCACAAAAACTCATCAAACTCTTCTTGCACCTGCACAGCTTTCTCCAACCAAAACTGAGAATTCGGCAACTGTTTTGCCTCTTCCCCATTGCCTAAAGTCAAACTCGCTTGATGCAAATCCAACAAAGCTTTCACAAACAAAGCATAATCTTCCGACTGCGCGGTAACAGCAGATTGTCCGTCATAATTCAACCGCTGAAACCGCCCATCCGTCCACTGATTGTCTAAAATAAACTTAGCCGCTTTCACAGCTAATTCCAGATATTCCCAATTCCCAAAAACAGCCGCAGCGCGGGCTAAACCCGAAATCATTAAGCTATTCCAAGCAGCAATCATTTTCGTGTCAGTAACGGCGGGAATTCTACCCGGCCAACTGTCGTTTTTAGCTTCTTGATTGTTGCGCGCTGGCGGAAAGGTTTTTACAGTATCAGGATTGCCACCGTAGCGAACTTTAAAGAGTTTAGCCAAAGCCGTTTCTACTGTGTCGCTCAGTTTCCCTGGATGGCGGCGCTGCAATACATTATTGCCTTCAAAATTGCCGCTGCGACTAACAGTAAACTGTGCTTTAATTTCTGCCAATTCCTCAGCAGTTAATAGTTGTTCCAGTTCGGCATAAGTCCAGACATAAAATGCTCCTTCTTCCGGTTCAACTTCTTCAGAAGTGTTAAAGCTGTCAGCATCCTGTGCAGCATAAAAATAGCCTGTCGGCGCAATCATTTCTCGCTTCAACCATTCTACTGTCCCCGCGATCGCAGTTTCAAAAGCGGGTTCTTTTATTCCCGCGCTCCACAAATTTGCTAAATACTCAACAATTTGACCGTTGTCGTAGAGCATTTTTTCAAAGTGTGGCACAGTCCAAGTCGCATCAACCGTATAGCGGTGAAATCCGCCTCCTACGTGGTCATAAATGCCGCCCAATGCTAAGTCTAATCCGCGCTGAGTGCAGACTTGTTTGCTGTCGTATTTTGATTCAAAATTAAATCGCGTTCCCCGCAGTGCTAGCTCAGCATAAGGTATCATCGGAAAACTGGGGCCGGGGTTGTGGCCGGCAATAATTCCGGTGTTGAGTTCTAAGCCTTTTTGGAAGAGTTCGCGATTTAATTCGGCGGTTACTCCTGACAGCGCTGCCGTCTGTTGGAGATTGCCTAAAATTTCTGCTTTGAAGGCTTCTACTTTGCCTTTTTCTGTGTCGTAAAAGCGGCAGATTGCTTGCAAAACTTCTAAAAATCCCGGCCGTCCGTAGCGCGGTTCTACGGGGAAATAAGTGCCTCCGTAGAAGGGAACTCGCTCGTCTGGAGTGAGAAAAACGTTGAGGGGCCAACCGCCTTGACCGGTCATCATTTGCAAGGTTTGCATATAAATGCTGTCGATATCCGGGCGTTCTTCACGATCGACTTTTATCGGTATAAAATGCGAATTCATGTATTGGGCGATCGCGCGATCGGAAAATGCTTCCCCTTCCATCACCGTACACCAGTGGCAGCTAGAGTAGCCAATTGACAGGAAAATCGGTTTATTTTCGCTTCGGGCCGCTTCCAAAGCTTCGTCGCACCAGGGCCACCAGTCGATCGGATTTTCGGCGTGTTTCCGCAGGTAAAGGCTTTGGGATTGAGCAAGACGGTTGACCATAATCAAATATATTTTTACTTGTGCTGGGTAAGCTTGTCAGTCCTCTAGCAGTTTAGCGCGAGATGTTTTAGTTGAGTTGTTGCTGATAATTATGTTTTAATATTAAGGCTGATTATCTCGATCTAATATGAGCTTATCATCTCGGAGAACCTTCAATCAACAGCTAGGACAATTTTTGCTGAGTGCTGCTGTTCCTCCTGCTGTTATCAAACTGAGCCAAACTGAATCCTCAGATCAAGCTTTATTAGAAACTAATCTTAACAATTTCCTGGCTAAAGCAGACCCAGAAATAGAATTATTAGTTCCGACCTTTTTAGGTAACGACAAGCGTCGGTTTTACGGCAGAGGTGTTCCGAAAAGCTTGAAGTTAATCGACAAATTTCAACTAGGCGGCGGCCGGACTTTCCTGGGAAGGCGGTCTGTAGTTTGGAGCGGTGCCGGTTGGACAGGACAGCCGACCATTACCAGAGACGGGGGAAAAACTTATTTAATTATAGGTGCTTATGACCACAATTTGCGAAAAATAGATATTGCTACTAATAAAGAAGTTTGGCGCTATAAATTTGATGATGTAATCAAAGGTTCATCAACGATTTATATCGATCAAAAAGCTAGCGCCGAAAACAGAATTGTAATTTTGCAGGGAAGCCGCAGTGGCGGTGGTGGCAAAAGTGTCGTGCCGAGTTTTAGGGCAATATCTTTTAGAACTGGCAAAGAAATTTGGAAATTGGACATCAGGAAAACGCCCAGCTACAGCCGAGATAATGACAGCAGCGCTTTGGATCTCGGCGGTGGAGTTTTGTTCAATGCGGGGGAAAATGCGATAGGCTATTTTCTCGATAGTTCCACAAGCAATGCAAAAATCAAACAAGGCATCAAGCAGCCAAATATCTTGTCGGAAGTACAGCTTTATGCAGCAGCAGATATCAGGAAGCACGGTGGCAACTTGGTAGCGGAGTCATCGCCATCAAGGCTCAAAGATAGAATATTTATAGCTGCTGGTTCCGGTCATATTTACGGTATCAGCATTGAAACTAAAAAGATAGTTTGGGATTTCTATACTGGTTCAGATTTGGATGGAAGTGCTGTAATCTCTAAATCAGGAAAACTATTTTGTGCCATTGAAAAACAATACATTCAGGGCAACGGCGGAGTGCTGAAGCTGAATCCCAACAAGGAACCGAATGCCAGCGTCGAATGGTTTTTGCCTACCGGAAATCGCCGACTTTCTAGCTGGGAAGGTGGGATAATTGGCTCGGTGGCGTTGAATGACGAGTACAATTCAGGCGAGTTTCCGGCGCTGTTTGCCACAAATGCGATCGACGGCAATTTGTACATCGGTTCCCAAGATATGATTACAGGTAAAAAAACTTCGGTTCCTTGGCGAAACCAGTATTACGATACTCCGGTAATAGTATTTAAACAAGCCATTGGTTCTTCAATTTCGACTCCGATTTTTACCGACGGTAATAAACTGATCAGTGCGGGATACAACGGTGTTTATTTGTTCAATTTGAATTGGGAACGAGCGAAGTCGGGAGATCAGAATGCGTTGAAAAATGCTAAAGGGGAGTTTTACCGTTTGAAAGTAATAGAATCGGGGAGATTTAAGCCGGGTTTGTCATTTGAGGCGACGCCTGTAGTTTGGGACGGAATTGTGAGGATTTGCGCGAGGGATGGCTGGATGTATACTTTGGGTTAGTTATTGGTATTTTGTACCTCTATCGGGAACAGGCAAGATGCCTGTTCCACAAAAGAGTCTACTTATTGTGGAACAGGCATCTTGCCTGTTCTTGAAAGGGTGTTGAAATCCGCCACCTATTCCTACCTGCGGTTTAACTGCGGTGACAGAAATAATTTCGGAAATTATCGGAAACTCGTTATGGCAACTCCTGAAACTCAAATAAGTCCAGTTTACGGTTGAGAGGATGCTCAAGGTATTTTACAGCTTGCGATCGCAAGCTGACAGGATGAAGGGGAATTATCCAGATTGCACCTTTTCGAGATAGCAGCGAAATTGGGCATTTCCGAACAGGATATTGTGCCGGCGGCACAGCAATAGTTAGCAACTAGAGGAGAATTTCCAGAAAAACACGTTTTTAACTCTTACCGTCGTCGCAAATTGCAGAAAAATGTGACAAAGTACGGCATTATCAATTGACAATCTCAAAAAACCGCCCCGACGGGGATATTATGGTTAATCGATCGGACATGATATCAGTTCTCTAGCAGTTTAGCGCCAGATGTTTTAGCTGAGTTGTTGCTGATAATCCTGTTTTCATACGATCACTGATAATTTAGATGTCAAATGAGTCGATCGTCTCGGAGAACCTTCAATCAACGGCTGGGAAAATGTTTGCTGACTGCGGCGGTTCCTCCTGCTGTCCTCAAACAGTGCCAAACTGAATCTGGGAATTGACGGGGTGACACCGCCACTGAAACCTTGATATGTAGAGGGTTTAGGATCTTGAACCTCCCTCAAGAGAGTAGTAATTATCACAAGTTTATTGACCATTTTGATGGTAGCGATCGCCAACGATCGTGATTAGACCCTGTAGAAAGTCTAAAAATTAGCGATCGCACGCACACATTTTTTTGATAACAAGCTACTCAAACCCTTACTGCGTCAAGTATTTCTACTTGCTTATCACCCGTTAAATCTTGTAATCGAGCTTTTTCGGAAAAATAATAAGTAGCTAGACAAAATTAATTACATAGTTTTCTCCAAATTCTTTCAGGATTTTTTCCACAGAGGTAACAAAAG